>JAPLGV010000136.1 GCA_026389975.1 Chloroflexota bacterium | reverse complement strand
CCAGTCGGTATGTTTATACGAAAGGAGGTACCCATGCCCCAACAACGCAGTGAAGAGACGCGCGCCCGCATCCTGGATGCCGCTGTCCGACGGTTTGCCATCGCAGGATACGATGCCGCCAGCGTGGATGACATCTGCGCCGAGGCCGGGGTCAGCAAGGGCGCGTTTTATCACCACTATCCATCCAAGCAGGCTATCTTCCTGGCTCTAATGCAGGGTTGGCTGACGATGATTGATATGGGCATGGACGCAGCCCGCAAGGACACCGTCCCGGAGACGCTGGTGCACATGACCAATCTCCTGCCGGGCGTTTTCGCGGCCGCCGAAGACCGCCTGCCGATGTTCCTGGAATTCTGGTTGCAGGCCAGCCGCGACGAGAATATCTGGAAGGCGATGATCGCTCCGTATCGCCATTATCAGGAGCATTTCGCCAGATTGGTAGAAGATGGCATAGCCGAAGGCTCTCTCAAACCAGCCGACTCGCAAGTGGCCGCACAAGTTATCGTTTCCCTGGCGGTGGGGCTGGTACTACAAGGCGTTCTCGATCCGCACGGCGCCGACTGGGAAAAGACGGCCCGCGAGAGTATGAAAATTTTGATGAATGGATTGGCAAAATAACCATCACCCCTGGCTCATCTTCCTTTGTCCCTTCGGGGTTGCTTCGCGAGGAGAAGGGGATAAGGAGATCATTATGATTTTGGTTACCGGTGCAACTGGACATATTGGCAATGTTCTCATCCGCAAACTGTTGGAACAGGGTGAAAAAGTCCGTGCCCTGGTCTGGCGTGGCGAAGAACCCATGCCCATCAAAGACCTGGATGTGGAGCAGGTGGAGGGCGACGTACTCGACCCGGCCTCGCTTGAATCCGCCATGCGCGGCGTGGAATCCGTCTATCATCTGGCAGGCATCATTTCCATCATGCCGGGACGCAATCCGCTGGTCTGGAAGGTCAACGTGGAAGGGACGCGCAACGTGCTCGATGCCGCTCGTCGCGCCGGCATCCGGCGGCTGGTTTACACCAGTTCCATCCATGCCATCGCCCGCGCTCCGCACGGGGTGGCAATGGACGAGTCGCTGGGGTTCGACCAGAACAACCCCTACGGCGAGTATGACCGTTCGAAAGCCGCCGCCAGCCTCGAGGTCAAGAAAGCTGCGACCGCGGGCCTGGACGCGGTCATCGTCTGCCCGACGGGCGTCATCGGTCCGTACGACTTCCGCGGTTCAGAGATGGGCGAGGTCATCCGCAGCGCATCCGAAGCCCGGACGATGTTCTACGTCGAAGGCGCGTACGATTTCGTGGATGTGCGTGATGTGGCCGATGGCCTGATTGCTGCCCATGCACATGGCCGCCGGGGTGAGAGTTACATCCTGAGCGGGCAGAAACTCTCGGTGCGCTACCTGCTGGAGACAGTGCGCGAAGTGACCGGCAAGGCGTTCGCGAGCTTTAAGATGCCGTTCTCGCTGGCGGAGTTTGCGGCAAAATTCACGCCATATTATTACCGCTGGTCGAAAGCCAAACCGCGTTTCACGCCATATTCACTGGAAGTGCTGCAAAGCAACTCGAATATCAGTCACGCCAAAGCCGCGCGTGAACTGGGTTACCAATCGCGCCCGGCCATCGAGACGATTGCCGACACGGTGCGCTGGTTCTTCGAGAACCGGCGGATGAAGTCGGCTGCCTAGCGTTTTGCCGGAAGGTGTGCCATGCAATACCTTTTCGATACTCCCATCCCTATCCCCTGGCTTCTGGCTGACCTTTTGACTCTCCTGGTCACACTGCTCGTGGTCGTGTTCATCGTCCGGAAGAGCAAGCACCCGGTGGCAATCCTGCTGGAGAGCGCGGTTCATTGGGTGTTGTTGGGATGGATCTACGCGGCTGGCAGGAAAACGAAAGCGCCCAAAGAAGGGTTCCTGTTAAGGTCTTGAAAAGAAGGCTGATATGAACAATTGGAAAAATAAAATCGCAGTTGTGACCGGGGCTTCCTCCGGCAGCGCCCAAAGAAGGGTTCCTGTTAGGTCTTGAAAAGAAGGCCGATATGAACAACTGGAAAGATAAAATCGCAGTTGTGACCGGGGCCTCCTCCGGCATCGGCGCGGCGACCGCCAGACGGCTGGTCCGCGAGGGGATGCGGGTGGTGCTGGCGGCCCGTCGCCTCGACCGGCGATTGAATCTGTCGGGGATGATTATTACGTGGTATAATCTTACTGGTAAGATTAAGGAGAGCATATGAGTACTCTGGCTACCACACGGATGTCGTCCAAAGGACAAATCGTAATTCCCGAAATTGTTCGCAAGCAGTTGAACTTGCAGGCCGGGGCGCAGTTCGTTGTTGTGGGTGAAGGTGACGTGGTCATCCTGAAAGTCATCACCTCCCCCACCTTGGACACATTCGACGCGCTTATCCAGCGGGCGCGCCAGCAGGCCAAAATGGCCGGGTTGAAACGTTCGGGTATCGAAAAGGCGGTTGAAAAGGCACGGGGGCGGGCGTGAAAGTTGTCCTGGATACCAATGTGTTCGTTTCGGGGGTCTTTTTCAGCGGGCCGCCGTAACAGATTTTACAAGCCTGGAGAGATGGTCAGATCGAGTTACTCGTCTCTCCTGAAATTTTGGTAGAGTACCGCCGGGTTGGGCAAATCCTGGCAGGAGGTCATCCTGGCGTT
>JAPLGV010000157.1 GCA_026389975.1 Chloroflexota bacterium | reverse complement strand
CGCCTCCGACGGCTCTGGCGGCCTGTGGGTCACGAACGCTGGGAACGGGACGCTGGTACACTTCAAGTTGGAAACACCTAATCCCTAGACAGAAAGCAAAAAGCGCCGGTCAGGCGCTTTTTGCTTTTATCGGAACCAGAACATTCAATTTCTCCAAGATCATCTTGACTATCAGTCCCGCCCGCCAGAATGCCACCGCCGCCATCCCGTGCGCCAGCACCGCGAAAAACGGCGGTGTCTGGAACGTGTAATACGTCCAGCACTGGCGCGTGGTGCCCCACAACTCGAGGAAGTAGCCCAATCCGGCCCCAGCCAGGAAGGTCAATACGGCGTAGCGGTGGTCGGTCGGCGTCAGAGTGAGCAGCGCAACCAGCAGCAGCGCCATGACGGTGTAGGACTTTCCAAACGTTGGAGTGACGAAGTACAGCATCAACCCGTAGAAACCGATGAAGATGGCCCAATAAAAAAATTTAAACACGAAGGGCACAAAGGTCTCTAAGGTCTTTCCTTTGAGTCCCATCGTGTCCTTTGTGTTCAATCTTTTCACTCCCCAATTCAACATCCTCGTAATCCGGTCAATCGAAAGACTTGCAATCGGCCAGGCCGGGATGATCCACAACGGCGGTCGCTCGGTGGTGAAATAGTGCCACAGGTTGGTCTGCGTGCCCCACGATTCAATCACCAGTCCGCCACACATGCCGACGAAGACGATCAGCATATCCCGGCCCAGGTCGGCGCGTGCCATGATGGTCAGGCTCATGAAGGCAAAAATGCCCAATAACAGCCAGTCCATGTAAAGCCACCACGGTCCGCTCCAGTTGACGTAGGCCAGCGCTTCCTGTGCCAGCGGCCACCAGACGTAGACGATCAGCCCGCAGAGCAGGAAGAATCCGCCCAGCAGGACACTGCTGGAACGCGTCCAGCCGAAGAGCGCCAGGGCGCGGCGGAAAAGCGAGGGGCGTGTGGCAGACTCGGACATGGCCGCATTATACTTGACTCCCGGCCCGGATTGCTCTACACTCGGTTTCTTTCCCGTGCCGGAACCGGGACTACATATGAAAGGACACAACCATGCCCGCTTCTCGTCTCCGCTGGGGATTTCTCAGTACCGCCGACATCAACAAAGCCCTGCTCGATCCGCTCCGGGCCTCCAAACGAAACACACTGCTGGCGGTTGCCAGCCGGACACAAGACAAGGCCGGCGAATATGCCCGCAAGAACAAAATCAAACGCGCTTACGGTTCGTATGCGGACCTGTTGGCTGATCCCGATATAGATGTCATTTACAACCCTTTGCCGAACCATCTGCACGCCGAATGGACGATCAAAGCCGTCCAGGCAGGCAAACACGTGCTGTGTGAAAAACCGCTGGCTTTGAGCCTGGCCGAAGTGGACGCCATATCCGCCGCGGCGGAGAAATATGGCAAAGTGGTCGCTGAAGCCTTTATGTACCGCACCCATCCGCAGACGTTGAAAGCCCAGGAAATTGTAGCGAGCGGCAAACTGGGGAAAGTCAAATTGGTACGCGGTTCGTACACTTACCCGGGGACCGACCCAGACAATTATCGTTGGAGGCCTGAGATGGGCGGCGGCGGCCTGTGGGATGTGGGCTGCTATCCGCTGAGCTACACCCGCGCCCTGCTCGGGGCGGAGCCGCTGGAAGTTTTTGGCTGGCAGGTTACCGGTCCGACCGGCGTAGATGAGGTGTTCGCCGCCCAACTGCATTTCCCGGATGATGTCTATGCCCAGTTCGATTGCAGTGTCAAAATCCCGTATCACGTCTTCATGGAAATCGTCGGCGACGAGGCCACGTTGATTATTCCCAAACCGTTCAACCCCGGCGTAAATGAGAGGCTCTATCTGACCAGAGGTGGCAAGGTCGAGACGATTGCGGTGAAGGGGACTGGGTCGTACATCGGCGAAGTGGAAGATATGGCCGATGCGATCCTGCTCGGCAAGCCGCCGTGTATCAGTCTGGCAGACAGTCGCGCCAACACCGCCGCCATCCTGGCGCTGTTCGAGTCGGCGAAAACGGGGAAGCCAGTCACCCTATAATCGTATTTCGCAATCCCCATTACCTATTTCCTATTTCCTGCCTTCATACACTTCCGGGTTGACGCAGTTCGGCAAGCGCTCCCCCTTCAACCCGGCGATGAGATTCTCCGCTGCCATCCGGGACATCTTCTGGCGCGCCTGCCAACTGGCGCTGGCGATGTGCGGGACGATGATGCAGTTTTCCAGCGCGAGCAGGGGGCTGTCTGTTGGGAGCGGTTCAGGGACGGTTACATCCAGGGCGGCGGCGAAGATGTGGTGGGATTTCAGCGCCTCATACAGCGCCGACTGATCCACCACCGGGCCGCGCGAGGTATTGACCAGCACCGAGGTGGGTTTCATTTTTGCAAAGGCGGCAG
Source organism: Chloroflexota bacterium (assembly GCA_026389975.1). Lineage (GTDB taxonomy): Bacteria > Chloroflexota > Anaerolineae > Anaerolineales > Villigracilaceae > UBA877. The sequence goes on along the minus strand of JAPLGV010000157.1, from coordinate 621 downwards.
CATTCATCAGGCCGCGCGTTTCATCGGTTAGCGGGGTGTGCAGGCTGACGAAATCCGATTCGCGCAGCAGCGTATCGAAATCCACTTGAGCAGCTTCCACACCCGGTTCGGGCGCGGCAGGATTGGGGTCTGAAAAAATGATCCGCATCCCGAACCCGGTTGCGCGGCGGGCCACGGCCCGCCCGATCCGCCCGAAGCCGACGAGACCCAGCGTGGCGCCGGCGAAGTCCGCGCCGAGCAGAGTGTCCAGGCTCCAGGTTTTCCAGCCGCCGGAGCGCACCTGGCGTTCGCCTTCCACCACCCGGCGGCCAGCGGCCATCAGCAGGGCGAAGGCGAAGTCGGCGGTGGCGTCGGTCAGGACACCAGGCGTGTTGCCCACCGGGATGCCGCGGGCGGTGGCGGCGGGCACATCCACGTTATCCACGCCGACGGCGCAGTTGCTGATGACTTTCAGCCCCGGCCCGGCGGCATCCATCACTTCGGCGTCAATCCGATCGGTCAGCAGGCACAGCAGGCCATCCAGGCCGGGGATGCGGCGCAGGAGTTCAGCGCGGCTGGGCGGGAGTTCGCCGGACCAGATTTCGGCCTCGCCCCGTCCCGTACGAGATTCGGGATGATATG
>JAPLGV010000114.1 GCA_026389975.1 Chloroflexota bacterium | reverse complement strand
GAGCACCCGGTGCAGCTCCACCAGCCGGACAGCCATCATCACCAGGTAGGCCATCATCTGGTTATTGCCGATGAAATCCCGCAAGGCGCTCATCATGGTGGCCACTTTCGCTGAGCCGTCCTCCACCAGCTCGTGGTAAGTCTCCTCGGCAGCACTGTTCCAGTGCCAGGTGTCATCGAAGGCAGTGATTTGAGCTTCGGCCTCGACGCCGCTTTCGTCTTTAAACAGCACGTTATAGGATCGGTTCGAGTTGAAAGGCGGATCGAGGTAGATCAGGTCCACGCTCTCATCAGACAGGTATTCCCGTAGAATGGGAAGGTTGTCACCGTAGAACAGGGTGTTTTGGCTGATGGGTTTGGGGTTCATCTTATCTCTATTTTAACATGATCGTAAGGCTGGGCGCGTTGACCATTGACTATCGTTGAAATATGGTTCATAATGGTTTATAATAAACTATATTGGATTGATTGCTACTATGCAAATGCCTCACCGCACAACCATACGACTTCCATGTTCAATAGTGCGACGGGTTCAACAGTTCGCAAAGACCTGGAGCTGCACCCGGAACGCAGCGCTTATTTCCCTTTTGCGGCTTGCTCTTGGGCGAGAATCTCAAGTGCCCTTAGAATCAACCAGACAATTTCCTGATTCAAAGAGCGACGATTCTCAACCGCCCGTTTCTGGATCTCCTCGCGTATCGAAGCGGGCATCCTGATGCTCAAGGCATTGGTTTTTTCATACTGGTAGAGTTTTTGACGTGGCATTTCTCACACCTGTGTGCGTAATGACACCATTATAAATCATTCACCTTACATATCCGGTCTGCCCAAAGGAACTAATCAGGTATCCGCTGTATAGATCAAGTAGGTTCTTATCCTTCATGCACCAAGTTTACGCTATTTCTGCGTAAGTTCAAGGTGAGTTATAAAGATATTTAAAGGGAGTATTCCTTGGAATAGAAATCCCCTCTCACAATTGAATCAATCGGCTTTCTCATAAGTAAACAAGGAGGTTCGTGCCATGCCTGCTGAAATGCAAGATTCATTGGATACCAGGTTGCTGCTGAAGAGCCTGGTGGCTGTCAAAAACGGCGATTTTTCCACCCGTCTGCCCGAAAATTGGACCGGCGTCAATGGGAAAATCGCCGACGCGTTTAACGAGATCGTCGCTTTGGAAGAGGAATTATCCGGCGAACTCAAAAGCATCAGCAAGGTGGTGGGCGAGGATGGCAAGACCACCCAACGCCTGTCGCTGAGCAACGCCAGAGGCGAATGGGCGGAGAAGGTTGAATCCGTCAATGCCCTCATCAGCGATCTGGTCTGGCCAGCCAACGAAATGGCGCGCGTCATCGGCGCCGTCGGCAAAGGCGACCTGACCCAGAACATGTCCCTCTAAGCAGAGGGGCGACCGTTGAAGGGTGAGTTCCTGCGCATGGGCAAGGTGGTCAACAATATGGTCGCGCAGCTTGGCACCTTTGCCTCCGAAGTGATCCGCGTGGCGCGCGAGGTGGGCACGGATGGCAAACTGGGCGGACAGGCCAAGGTCAAGGGCGTTTCGGGCGTCTGGAAAGACCTGACCGATAACGTCAACCAACTGGCCGCCAATCTCACCGGCCAGGTGCGCGCCATCGCGGATGTCGCCACCGCAGTGACCAAGGGCGACCTGACCCGCTCGGTCACGGTGGAAGCCAAGGGTGAAGTATCCGAACTCAAAGACAACGTCAACGAGATGATCCGCAACCTGCGCGAGACTACTATCACCAACCAGGAGCAGGACTCGCTCAAGACCAACGTCGCCAAGTTCACCCGCATGATGCAGGGACAGCGCGATATGCTGACTGTCTCCCGCTCGCTGCTTTCGGATCTCTGCCCGCTGGTGGGCGCCGCGCACGGCGTCTTTTACATGATGGAGACCGACGCCGCCGGCGGGTCTGCCAACCGCTTGAAGATGCTCTCCAGTTACGGTTACAAGGAGCGCAAGAACGTGGCCAGCGAGTGGAAACTGGGCGAGGGGCTGGTGGGGCAGGCCGCCTACGAGAAACAGCGCATCACCCTCACCAACGTCCCCTCCGATTACATCCAGATCACCTCCGGGCTGGGCGAAGGCAAGCCGCTTAATATCATCGTCCTGCCGGTGCTTTTCGAGGGTGTAGTCAAGACGGTGGTCGAACTGGCCTCCTTCGAGCACTTTAGTTCGATCCATCAGACCTTCCTCGAACAATTGTCCGAGAGCCTGGGCATCGTTGTCAATACCATCGAGGCCGGGCAGCGCACCGAAGATCTGCTCAAACAGTCTCAATCTCTGTCCGAGGAACTGCAATCGCAGCAGGAGGAATTGCAGCAGACCAATGAGGAACTGGAGGAAAAGGCGCGCCTGCT
>JAPLGV010000070.1:1490-3734 GCA_026389975.1 Chloroflexota bacterium | reverse complement strand
TGATGTAAAATTCAATGGTTCATTACACCCCGAGCAACAATCAGTAGCGGATAGATTACTACAATTCGATACTGGCGTGTTATCGGCATCAACGGCCTTTGGAAAAACAGTAATCGCATGTTATTTGATTGCCCAGCGAAAAGTTAACACTCTTGTGGTTGTTCATCGCAGACAGCTTCTCGATCAATGGGTTGCCAGCTTACTGAGTTTTCAAGAATAAAAGGCCGTAAATTGTGTCATAATACGAGGTATGAGACCTAAAGGCACAAGCGAAACTCTGAACAAGCGACGAACAAGAGCGCTGGAAGAACTGGAAGAAGGAAAATCGGTGAGTGTGATCGCCAAGGCATATGGGGTGGGTGAACGTACCGTGCGTCGATGGCGACAAGAAGCCAAGCAACCCCGAAAAAAGAGCGAACGCGGCCCAGGCCAGCCGCCGAAACTGTCGCCGGAGCAAATGAAAGCATTGGAAAAAGAGTTGGAGCGCGGGGCGTATGCTCATGGGTATGGGGAAGATTATTGGACGCTGGAACGGATCGGGCATGTCATCTGGGAGTTGTACGGAGTGCGGTGTGCGACGAGTAGTGTGTGGAACATAATGCAACGCTTGGGCTGGAGCAGTCAGAAAACACAACGAGTGGCCATCCAGCGCAATGATGATAAAGTGAAGCAGTGGAAGAGGTATGTTTGGCCAAGGATAAAAAAAGTGGCGTGAGTTGGCTGCAACATTGATTTTTGAAGATGAAAGCGGTTTTTCGATGGTTTCACCGCTCAAACGCTCCTGGTCGCGACGAGGACACACGCCCGTCCTGCGGACCAGCCTGAACCATCATCAACGCATGAACTTGTTCGGTGCTTTATTGGTACAGCCGGATGGTAAAACGATTGAGTTGGCAACACGCTCATACCAGCATAGTTTGTGCGGTGAGCAAACCATTGAATTCTTGAAGCAATTGCTCCGGCGGGTTCAGGGAGAGATCGTCCTGGTGTGGGACAATCACTCCATCCACAAACGCAATATCGTGAAAGATTTTATCGCAACACAATTGCGTTTGCATGTGTACTACTTCCCGACGTGCGCTCCCGAACTCAACCCGGTGGAGTTCGTTTGGACACAAGTCAGCGAACATACCGCAGGATTTGCTCCGCATAATATGTCCGAATTGGTTACACGAGTGCGGGCAGGAGTTGCCCGAACACGCGCTTCTCATCAACGATTGAACGCTTGCTTGAAGGGTTCTGAACTTTCTTGGATGTAAATCACACGGACATTATTTAGTGAAAACTCAGTAGCATGTTCTGAAAGTGGTCATTCTTGGTCAAACCATCTTGGACAGGATTGTAGAACCAAAAATCGCAGGACAAATGAGCTTTGCCATCAGTCCACAACAGCAAGAGCAAGTTGATGTCCATCACAACTGCATGGTGTTTGCCCGACCAATGGCTGGTGACCATTGCCATCTTTTCGGCATACGGCTTGTCCAGAGTCGTATCATCGATCACCAGAACCCCTTGGGTTCTGACTACCAGATTTTCAACTTCCTGCCAAAGTCACTGACTGTCTGGTGGGAGGCGTTGCAGCAGACGGGTGTAGGCGTCATGCGCAGGGGCACGCTCTTCATCAGACACAACTTTTGAGGCTTCCACCGTGCTAAATACACGCTGGGCGGCTAGCAGAAACTGGATGTAATTGTATTCGTCTACTCTTCGAGGGTTCATTCCCTCAGTCTACTCATTCATCACCAACTGCGTAAGTCCTACTTTTAAATAATTGTTGACAAAATAAAACAGATATTATAAAACCAACACAATACCATCATGTCGTCAGCTTCCTTCCTCCATCTACTCTAAGGTATGATATATCTCGCCTTCCAAAGTGGTATGAGTCAGAGAAAATATACTAGGATAGTATTCATCAATCAATCCTTAAAATGTCCCGTGCTCCGTGCGGGCAATGATCTCATTTTGCAGCGCCTCGCTAAGATCACAGAAGTAATCGCTGTATCCGGCGACGCGCACAATCAGGTCACGGTACTCTTCCGGGTGTTTCTGGGCCAGTCTCAGCGTTGCGATATCCACAACATTGAATTGGATGTGGTGGCCGTCGAGTTTGAAATAGGTACGGATGAGCTGGACCAACCCTTCCAACCCGGCATCATCCGCAAGTAGCTGGGGGGTGAATTTCTGGTTCAGCAGGGTTCCACCGGTGCGGGCATGATCCATTTTCGAGGCCGATTGGAGCAC
>JAPLGV010000070.1:0-1477 GCA_026389975.1 Chloroflexota bacterium | reverse complement strand
TGGGTCCGTGCCGGTCCGCCCCCTGGACCGGGGAGATCCCCTCCGAAAGCGGTGTCCACGCTTTGCGTCCATCCGGGGTCGCACCGGTCACTGAGCCAAAATAGATATGGCAGGTGGTCGGTAGCAGATTAATGCGGTACTCGCCGCCGCGTGTGTTCTTGCGGCCGTCCAGGGCATTGAAATAGGCCTCGAACACCCGCCGCATGATCCCATCGGCGTAATCATCGTCGTTGCCGTACTTCGGTGTCTTGTTAAGTAGCTTCTGCCGCTCCCGCTCGAAGCCATCAAAATCCACCTCGATCATGAAGAGCATTTGCGCCATGGTCATGCTCTTTCGGTCATAGATATGATAGTTCAGGGCGGTCAGGATGTCCGTGATCGAACCAAGCCCCACTCCCTGCACATAGCTGGAGTTGTAGCGCGCCCCCCCATCATGATAATCCCTGCCGCGCGCCATGCAATCATTGATCAGCAGCGAAAGGAAGGGAGCGGGCATAAACGTGGCATACAATCGCTCGATAACCTGATTGCCGCGCACCTTGATGTCCAGGAAATAGAGCAGTTGTTTTTCAAAAGCTGCAAACAATTCTTCAAAGCTCTGGAATCCTGTAGGATCGCCGCTCTCCAGGCCGATCTGTTTTCCAGTGCGAGGGTCACGTCCGTTGTGCAGGGTGATCTCCAGTACCTTCGGCAGGTTGAAATAACCGGTCAGGATGTACGCTTCCTTACCGAAGGCGCCTACCTCCACGCAACCGGATGAGCCGCCGCTGCGGGCATCCTCCATGGTCTTGCCCATGCGCACCAGCTCCTGGACGATCAGGTCCGCATTGAAGGCCGAGGGCTGACCGAACCCGGTGCGGATGATCCGCGCCGCCCGCTGAATGAAACGGTCGGGGTTCTTCTTGCTGACCTGAATGGATGAAGACGGCTGGAGCAGGCGCATCTCTTCGATCACATCCAGCAAGAGGGCGGCCAGCCCGCCGCTGTTGATGTTGGCGAAGTCCGTGTAAGTTCCGCTCTCGGCCGCAGTGACACCGACCTTGGGCGGCGCGGGCTGGTTGTTGAATTTGATCCAGAAGCACTGCAGGAGTTCTTCAGCCTGCTCCCGGTTCAGCGTGCCCTCCTCCAGCCCCTGCCGGTAGAAAGGGGTCAAGTGGCGGTCCAGATGGCCCGGACAGAAGGAATCCCAGGTATTCAGTTCGATGGTCACCCCCAGGTGAACGAACCAGTAAGCCTGCAGCGCTTCCCAGAAATTGCGCGGGGCATGTGCCGGGACCTGAGAGCAGACCTCGGCAATCTGTTCCAGCTCAGATCTGCGTTTTGGATCAGCTACCTTCTTGGCCTGCTGGCGTGCTGCTTCTGCATAGCGTTCGCTGAAGCCGACGATCGCCTCGGCTGCGATACGCATGGCGCGCAATTCCTCCTGCTTGGAATACGCCTCCCGGTCCTGCAGGAAATCCAGGGCGGCCAGGCGCGC
>JAPLGV010000029.1:4991-6933 GCA_026389975.1 Chloroflexota bacterium | reverse complement strand
GCTGACATTTCGTGGATGAAGGATTATGAGTTTATGACCGCCCATTGGGGCGTGCCCGCACCGCTTGTCCCGTTTCCTTGGTATCCGGGCGGGCATGTCCTCTGGCAGTATACGAATTACATGAAGGGTTCCTTGTATGGCTTAAATGCTTCGGGGCCAGGTAAGGCTGCTCCGCGCATTTGCATGGCTGTGATGGATGATCCGGTCACTTTCCCTTTTCCTGTCCCCCCTTTCCGTCCTCTCTCCCCTTAGCAGGCCGGCATCGCCAGGCGGCGTCATAGCCCAGGCCCGCCACTTTCAAAACATCAAGATCAAACCCCTCATCTGACGGGTTGTACCGTTACTTCGAAAACATTCCCCAGGCTGCCATTGTTCGACTAGATTCCCCGGAACCACGATCAGACAGCGCTGCAGGTCGCCACGCAGCATAAGTTCCTTGATGAATAGCCCGGCCATGATCGTTTTGCCGGCACCGGGGTCATCGGCCAGCAGGAATCGCAACGGCTGCCGTGGCAGCATCTCGCCATAGACAGCCGTGATTTGGTGAGGAAGTGGCTCAACCAATGAAAGATGCACTGCCATCCAGGGATCGAACAGATAAGCCATGCGAATGCGATAAGCTTCCGAGACGAGTCGAAAGAGTTCCCCATTGCTGTCGAATGCCCAGGGCGTACCCGCCTCGAGGATTTCCAGGTCAGCTTCTCTGTCACGGAAAAGCAGCTCGCTGTGGTTCTTACCACCAATGTCGCGATAGGTAACTTCGACAACATCCGAGCCATGCCATTTAATGTTCAAAATGGCAACTGGCCCGGAAGGGTCGATGCCTTTGACTTGTGCATTTAGTTTCAGGTCTTCAAGTCTTGCCATGGAGCCTACCTATCCCAACCCGGAAGAACAATAAATAGTGCCCGATGTGCATCTGCAAGTGTAACATAACACAATCATGATGCACAGATAAAAGGAATTACAGTAGGTATGCCTGGAGTGGCTAAATTAGTGGGCCAACGAAATTGCCTATTTTACGCACAAATTACGCCACCCCCCTGCTTAAATGTTAAGGTGTAAAATAAGGCATTCTATTCAAAGAGAACATCCAAGTACGAAGGCGCGCTGAATGAAGATCTGATTGAATCCGCCAGAAAAATGACTTAACGGTACCAAATGAGATTGTTCGCATGACCTCTCCCAAGAAAATACAATTTCTACATCCAAAACCTGCTCTGTTGCGCGGCCTGCGGCTAATGTTGTGGTTTGTGCCAGGCTTTATGGCCCTGACCGGCATTGCCTTCATCCTTTATGAAAACTTCCGCCACCTGAACGAGCCCGGCTGGCCCTGGCCGACCCTGCTCGGCTTAATCGTTATGGGTCTCCTCGGCCCGGTGTTCTCCTGGTTCACCTTGCGATGGGCAATCAACAATGCTGAGGCATACCAGGCATCAAAGTCTCAACTGGCTGACCGCAACGCCGAACTGGCCGCGCTGAACGCACTCGGCCTGGCCGCCAGCGGTTCACTGGACATGGAAAAATCCCTCGCCACAGCGCTGGAACAGACCATGCAAACTTTGGATGCAAAAGCGGGCATGATCTTTTTGCAGGAGAATGGACAAGGCGGTCTCCACCTGCAAGCCCATCGCGGCATCTCTGTGGAAATGGCAAAGAAGGAATCCCTGCTGGCTCCCGGTCACTGCCTGTGCGGGCAGGCCGTCAAAACGCGACAGGTGCTTTTCGCCAGCGACGCAGAGAAAGACACGCGCTGCACATCCGATCTGTGTGTCTGTGAAGGCTTCCGCTCGGTGGCTTGCGCGCCACTGGAGGCCAAAGGGCAGTTGGTCGGTTTGCTACAGTTAGCCAGTCCGCGTGCCGGGCATTTCAGCGAAAGCCAGCAAGATTTCCTGGCCTCCATCGCCAGGCAGATCGGCGTTTCCATAGAAAACGCCCGTCT
>JAPLGV010000029.1:0-4880 GCA_026389975.1 Chloroflexota bacterium | reverse complement strand
GGAATCAGCCCGCTGGGCGCTGGCTGAAAAAGCCCGTCAATTACAGCGGCTCTTGAGCGAATCTTACCGCGTGCAAGAAGACACCCGGGCGCGCATCGCCCACGATATGCACGACGGCGTGACTCAAATAATCATTGGCGCGCTGTACGAGACTCAAGCCGCCCGCCAGTCCTTGACCGACGACCCGGACCGCGCACTCGAGAACTTGAGCCGCGCCCAGCAACTTCTCTCGGATGTGGAAAACGAAATCCGCCGCGTAATCTATGACCTGCATCCGCCCGTGCTGGATCAGATGGGACTGGCGGTTGCGCTTAAACGTTTCGCTGCAACCTATCAGACCACCTTTGAAATAGACTGCGATGTCCGCGTTATTGGTCACCCGCAACGACTGCAACGCGAGACCGAAGTAGCCATCTACCGCATTATCCAGGCCGCGCTGCAGAACGTGGCTACTCATGCCCAAGCATACCATGCCCAGGTCACCTTCAACTTCGACACCGCTGGGCTAGGCGTGACAATCGAGGATGACGGCATTGGCTTCGACCCTGACTCCGTAATCAAAATCCCTGGAGACCATCTGGGGTTAATTAGCATGAAGGAACGGGCAGAAAGTTTACAGGCTGAACTGACGGTACATTCCGCGCCGGGCACTGGTACGCGCATCGAGTTGCGCCTGCCTGGCCCGGTCTACCTGATCGGAAAAGCAGGATGACTCAAGGTTTGCAGCCCATCCGAGTCTTGGTTGTGGACGATCATCCCGTTGTCCGTCGCGGCTTGCACAGCTTGCTCGCGGGGCATCCTGATATTCAGGTTGTTGGTGAGGCCGAGAACGGTGCGGAAGTGATCCCATTCCTCGAACATCACGGGACGGATGTCATCCTTCTTGACATTCAAATGAAAGGTCAAAGCGGCATCGAGGTCGCACGCCGCGTGCGTGCATCTTTCCCATCAGTCAAGATCATCATACTGACAACATTCGACGACGAAAGCCTGCTGCACGAGGCGTTGGAGGCTGGAGTGCATGGTTACCTGCTAAAAAGTGTCTCGCATGAGAGGCTACCCGATTCCATTCGTGAAGTGATGGGCGGGGAGAAACTGCTCAGCCCGACGCTGGTCAGCACGGTAGTCTCGAAGTACCAGGTACTGGTGCAGGAACAGGCCCGGCGGGAAGCTGGCCTGACCGCCGAAGAGTTGCAGGTGCTGGCGGCGATTGCCGAAGGCGCCAGCAATAAAGAACTGGTAGAAAAATTCTTCTGGAGTGAAGCAACTGTCAAGCGCAGGATCCAGGAAATCCTCGAAGGCGCGGCTGGATTTAACTCATGGGGTATTTACCCCATGTTTGGGGTGTTTGACCCATTTAGCTCATGTTTTGACCTGAACGGGAATTGCCCGGCCATAGGAAATTCGCTATTCTATGATGAAACAGATGCGTCCATCTGTTTCATCATTTTATTTCAGGGAGTCCCATGGCCTTCCGTGACGACATTCAAGCCATCAGCGGTCAGAACGTGAACATCTGTTTCCAGTGCAGCAAGTGTTCCGCAGGCTGCCCGCTGGCGGACAAGATGGACCTCAAGCCGGCCCAGGTGATGCACAGCATTCGCCTGGGCCGCGCCGGGTCGAGCCGGCTGCGGCGATGGAGGCGGCGCGCCTGCTGGCCCTGAAAAAGGGCATCAAGCCCAGCGTGCGCGAGATCGGCATCTACTATCGCGGCTTCGTGGATAACATGCGCCTGAACGGCAAGATCCACGATGCCTCGGTGGCCGGTATCACCCAACTGCTCACCGGCCAGTTGATCGCCAGCCTGCCGCTGGCCTGGAAGTTGTTCGTGCGCGGGCGGGTCAAGTTGCCGCCGCTGCCCCTCGGAGGAGGCGGGTACCGCCGCATGTACAACCGCGCCCTGGCGAGAGAAAGAGAAGCCCGATGAAATACGGATACTACCCCGGCTGTTCGCTGGAAGGCATCAGCACCGAATACGACGAATCAATGCGCGCCCTGTTCGCCCAACTCGAAGTGACCATCGAAGACCTGCCCGATTGGATCTGCTGCGGGACGCTGGCCGCGCCGTCCATTTCCCATTTGCTCGGATTGGCCACGCCGCTATGGAACGTGGCGCGTGCCCAGCAAACCGGTTACGACCAATTGATCGCCCCATGCAGCGCCTGCCTGTACCACTTCAAACGCGCCGCCAAACAGGTGGCCGAAGACCCCGCCCTGCGCGCCGAAGTGGAAGCGGTGCTGGAACTGCCGTTGGACGCTGCCCCGCCCACCATTCACCCACTGGAACTACTCAGCGCGGATGGCTTCGAGGCGCGCATTCGCCAGTCCATCCAACGTGATCTCTCAGGCCTGAAAGTAGTGTGCTACTACGGCTGCCACATCTCCCGCCCGGCCAGCGTGATGCAGTTCGACGACCCCGAAAACCCACAAAGCATGGACCGGCTGCTCGATTGGGTTGGCGTGCAGACGCTGGATTGGCCGCGCAAGGTAGACTGCTGCGGAGCGCACTTCAGCATGATCAAGCCCGACATCGTCATTGACCTATGCCGGCGATTATTTGAATCAGCGCTGGAAGCCGGTGCGGACGCCATCGTTGTCGCCTGCCCGATGTGCCACGCCAACCTCGACACGCGACAGGAAGCCATCGCCGCGAATATGGGGCAGCCCTTGAATATGCCTGTGTTGTATTTCTCGCAGGTGCTGGGTTGCGCCCTCGGCTTGCCGGATGAGAAACTCGGTTTCAAACGTCACATCGTTGACCCTGTGCCATTGATGCTAAAAAAGTGCAATCAACGGATGAAGGTGGAAGTATGAAAGATGATTTCCCCTCTCCTCTCCACAGGAACGGTAAACCCGTCGGCGCGGTAATGGTCGTCGGCGGGGGCATCGCCGGGATGCAGGCCAGCCTCGACCTGGCCGACGCCGGTTTCAAGGTATACCTCGTCGAAAAAGAAACCGCTATTGGCGGGCACATGGCCGCCCTCGACAAGACCTTCCCGACCAACGACTGCGCCATGTGCACCATCAGCCCTCGACTTGCAGCGACTGCCGGTCACCGCAATATCGAAGTCATGACCAATACCGAATTACTCAAACTGGACGGCGAAGCGGGCCAATTCACTGCCACCGTGCGTCGTAACCCGCGCTTCATTGACGCTTTGAAATGCACCGCTTGCGGTGACTGCACCTCAGTCTGCCCAATCATCGTCACAGACAAGTTCAATGGCGAATTGAACCAGCGCAAGGCAGTCTATAAACTTTACCCGCAGGCCGTACCAAATGCCTTTGCCATTGAGAAAAAGGGCGTCGCACCTTGCCGTGATGCCTGTCCGGCCGGTCAGCGCGCCCAGGGGTACATTGCCCACATCCGCGCGGGAAATTACACCGAGGCGATGCGCGTCATCAAGGAGGATAACCCTTTCCCCGGCATCTGCGGGCGCATCTGCAACCACCGCTGTGAGACGGCCTGCAACCGCAATCTGGTGGATGAGCCGATTTCGATTGCCGCGCTCAAGCGTTTCGTCGCCGATCAGGTTTACGCCCAACCCGAGAGAAAACTCGAGGAACGGGTGGCTGTCATCGGATCCGGCCCGTGCGGGCTGACCGCAGCAAAGGACCTGGTGCAGGCGGGTTACGGCGTCACCATCTTCGAGGCGCTGCCAGTCGCGGGCGGGATGCTGCGTGTCGGTGTACCCGAATACCGCCTGCCCACCTGGATCATCAACCGCGAAATCCAGGAAATCCTCGATCTCGGCGTGGAACTGCGTCTCAATACGCCGGTGGAAAATCTGGACGACCTTTTCGCTCAGGGCTTCGCCGCGGCGCTGATCGCTGTTGGCGCACACGAGGGCAGGAAACTGCCCATCCCGGGCGCAGATCATCCCGATGTGCTGGTTAATACCCATTTTTTGCGGGATGTGCGCATGGGTAAAGCGCCCGACCTGACCGGTCGTCACGTGCTGGTGCTGGGCGGCGGGAATGTGGCGATGGACTGCGCCCGCACCGCCGTGCGCCTGGGCGCAAAACAGGTGGATATGGCTTTCCTTGAAAACCGCGCGACCATGCCCGCTCTTGTCGAAGAAGTCGCCGAAGCTGAAGAAGAGGGCATCTGCATCTTCCCGGCGCGCTCGTTCACCCGCATCTTTTCGAATGACGGGCGCATTTCCGGCGTGGAAGCGGTCAACGTCTCGTCCATGCGCTTTGAAAGTGACGGCTCGTTAAGCCTCGAAACACAGCCGGACAGCGAACACACCCTGCCGTGCGACACGGTCATCTTTGCCATCGGCCAGCGCGCCGGACTGGCCTTCATCCCCGAAGACGGCGGTGTGGGCATCACCCGCCAGCGGACGGTGGCAGTCAATCCCAATACCTTCGCCACCAGCCGCGCCGGAGTATTCGCCGCCGGTGATGCCACCACCGGCACGGCTTTCGTGGTGGACGCGGTTGCCTCCGCTCACAAGGCCGCTGATAATATCCATAAATTCCTGCGCGGCGAGAACATGGAACTGCGCGAACACGCCGCGGCGAGATTGCCGTCCAACCGCGCGTACGCATGGCCGCGTTGGATGCCGCCTCACGCTGCCAGTCGTTTGAAGAGGTCAGCCGTGGCTACACCGAAGAAGAGGCGCGCGCCGAGGCGTCGCGCTGCCTGCAATGCGGCATCTGCTCCGAATGCCTCTCCTGTTATTACAAGTGCGCCGCCAAAGCCATAAACCACAACGATGCCGCCCGCAGCGAGCTGATTGAGGTCGGCGCGGTGATCATGGCCTCCGGCTTCGAGACTTATGACGCGCGTCAGATCGGCGAATATGGCTTTGGGCGTTACCCGAACGTTGTCACCGCCATGCAGTACGAGCGCATCCTCTCCCCCACCGGACCGT
>JAPLGV010000054.1 GCA_026389975.1 Chloroflexota bacterium | reverse complement strand
TTCGTTGACTCATCATGTTTTCCTCCGGCAGCCTGAAATCCCTGCCGTAGGGTAACATTCTTTATGATGCAACGATTACACTGAAAGTAAGATTCTATTTGATGCAATGCGCGGGACTTCCTGGCATCCTTCGTTGTTGTATAATAAGGCTATCCACTACGGAGCGAGTGTGTAAAAATGGACCTGCCAGAAGAGACCCCAAAACCGGAAGAACCTACCCCCGTCGTAGTCCCGGTTCCAGCGAAACAGTCCCGGTTCCTGCACGGGGCACGGGGCTCGGAAGAGACCTTCCCCGAAGAGCCGATCTTGCCAGAGGGCTTTACCCCGATTGGCGACCTCGCCCATCTGCCACGCGCCCGCCGCAGAAGGGCGCAGCGCATGTTGGTCCCACCTGCGGCGGTCGAACGGGCTGCCTTGTTAGACGATCTGGCGCGGCGTGCCTTCCCCTCGTTTGAGTTCTTCCTGTTCGCTTTTCTGTGCGGTGCCATTCTGGGCGCGGCTTACTTGCTGAATGCGCCGGCGCTGCTCCTGGTGGGGATTTTGCTCGCTCCGCTTCTGACCCCCTGGGTGGGTCTGACGCTGGCCGCGGTTACCGGCTCCTGGCGTTTTTTCTTCTTGACTTTGGGCGGGCTGCTGGTAGCCGGGGCGCAGGTATTCCTGACCGGGGCTCTGGCCGGGCTGGCTGGCCGTCTCTGGGATAATTTGCCGTTTTATTATGCCAGGACCCATGCCCAACTGTGGTGGCCGGATTTATTGGTTGTGGCGCTGGGGGCGGCTCTACTGGTATTTTTCTTCGTCCGCTCCGAACAAAAACCAATCCTGGCCCCGTACCCCGTGCGAGAACCGGGACTACATCGAGAGAACCGGGCCTACCTCGCGGGAACCGGGACTGTTTCGCCCCGTCCGGGAACCGGGACTGTTTCGCCCCGTCCGGGAACCGGGACTGTTTCGCAAGAACCGGGACTGATTCGCGGGAACCGGGACTATCTCGCAAGTGTGATGCTTGCTTACGGGTTGTTTCTGCCGATCAGCGCGGCGGGCATCGGGCTGGGCATCGGGAGGGATATCGGTGTCGTGACTCTCTGGCCGAACGGCTTGCTGGTCTTCCTTGTCCATCTGGCACTGGCTACGCTGGTCGGCGGGTTTGTTCTGTTTGGTTTGCGTTTCAAACCGAAGAAAGCCAGCGGATACCTTCTTCCAGTTTTACTCGGACTGCTTTCCCTGATGGCACTGGTCGTTTTTACCGGGCTGGCGACCTTCATCCGGGATGGCATTACTGCCGCCCGCCATATGGCGCCGACGCCTACGATCCTTATCCTGCCCTCCGTCACCCCTACCGTTTTCCAGACCCCGACGCCGCTCCCCACCAGCGTGCCGAGTGCCACGCTTTCGCCGACCCCCACCATAGAGCCGACCCCCGCTTACGCTGTGATTGATGCTGACCCGAATTACGGCGGGGCAAAGGTCCGCACCGAGCCAGGCGGGGGAACTCAGGTGGACATCCTGATCAACGGCACCATCGTTCAGGTGCTGCCCGAAATCCAGAACGTTGGCACGGAAACCTGGGTGCGTATCCGCACACTCAACAACATCGAAGGTTGGGTGTTGCAAACAGTCTTAACCGCCACCACGCTGACACCGCCGCCAACCCCCTAGTATTTCATCTCACTTATTTGGAGTTCTACAGGGTACTGCGTAAATATACGAACCAAAATCCCGCTATTTCCGAGCCTTTCGATACAGAAAAGTTCATGGATTTATTCAAGAAGCAGTAAATTGTCGTTATTCCCCTGCTTTTTGGTTGCTTCAGTTCAGAAATTTATGCTAGGAGCAGTAAATGACCATCCACTTTGGTACGGACGGCTGGCGCGCCGTCATCTCAGACACGTTTACTTTCAATAACCTGCGCATGCTGACCCAGGCCATCGCCGATGCAGTGGCCTCCGAGACTTGGGACAAATCCGGAAACGGCGGTTCTGTTCCGGACCCGAAAAAGTTTGTTGTCGGTTTCGACACGCGCTTCCTCTCCGACCGCTACGCTGGAGATGTGGCGCGCGTCCTGGCGGCTAACGGCTTTACTGTTTATCTCGCGCAATCGGATGCGCCCACTCCTACCATCTCGTATGCAGTCAAAAATCTCAGTGCCATTGCCGGAGTGATGATTACCGCCTCGCACAATGCCCCGCGTTATAACGGTGTCAAGCTTAAAGCCGCTTATGGCGGTTCGGCCCTGCCTGAGCAGTGCCACCGGGTGGAGGTTTACCTCAATGATAACGAGGAACGCGCCCGGGGTCCGAACTTGATGGACTTTGACCTGGCGCGCGAACAGGGCCTCATCCAGAAATTCAACCCCCTGCCGGCGTATTTCGAGCATTTGCGGAAACTCATCAACAGCGATGTGATTGCCGACAATCCTCAGCGTTTTGTGGTTGACTCGATGCACGGCTCCGGGCGAGGTGTGATCAAGGCATTCCTGCAAGGGACCGGCTGCGAGATCACCGAAATTCGCTCCGAGATGAACCCGGGCTTTGGAGGCGTTCACCCCGAGCCGAGTGCCAAGAACCTGGGCGCACTGGCCGGGGCCATCGGTGCTGGGATGGGCAATTTTGGCGTGACCAGCGATGGCGATGCGGACCGCATCGGCGCTATGGATGAACGCGGTAATTTCGTGGACCCACACAAGATTATGGCTCTCGCCCTGCGCTACCTGGTTGAGAAGCGCAGCTGGAGCGGTGCTGCGGTGCGGACGGTCTCGACCACGCGCATGGTGGACCGTCTGTGCAAACGCTATGGCTTGAAACTCTATGAAACGCCGGTCGGCTTTAACCACATCGCTGATTACATGCTGACCGAAGATGTTCTTATAGGCGGTGAGGAATCGGGCGGCATCTCTTTCAAGGGACATATTCCCGAAGGCGACGGCCCGATCATGGGCCTGCTGCTGGTGGAAATCATCGCCGTAGCGAAGAAACCACTGTATGCGCTGGTGGACGATTTGCTGGCGGACGTTGGCCCGGCCTTCTACGAGCGCACGGACCTGCGCCTGCATCATCCGGTCGCCAAGGCCGAGATGACCAATTTTCTGGTCAAAAAAGCCCCGGCGGAGATTGGCGGGCAGAAGGTGGCCGAAATCAGCAACATTGATGGTGTCAAGTACATCATGGCCGACGATTCCTGGCTGCTTATTCGTCCCTCCGGCACCGAACCGGTGTTGCGCGTTTACGCTGAAGGACGCAGCGCGGGGATGGTTAAAGCTTTACTGGGCTACGGTGAAACCGTCGCTGCCAGTGTGACTTAGAACCGGGAATTTCCAAAGACCCTCTTGTTTAAAAGCGTGGGCCCGAATAATCGGACCCACGCGAGTACCACCAATAGGAGCAGACCCATTTGTCTGCTCCTAAAAATTTATTTTTCCGGGGTTTTTCTCATGCGACGTGCCAGGAAGATGACGGCTACCAGCGCCAGCGCCAGGATAATCATGCTGGGCAGGCCGACTTCGTCGAAGAAGCCGGTTGCAGGCATTCCTTGAGCAGCAGCGGCCGTGGAGGTCATATGGTACGCCTGTTGCGTTTGAATGGCGGCCAGCGTAGCCGGGTCAGTGGTGGCTGTTGCAGCCGGGCTGTTCAGCGCAATGACCGGTGTGGAGGTCATCTGTAACGCCTGTTGCGTTTGCATGGCGGCCAGCGTAGCCGGGTCAGTAGTGGCTGTTGCAGCCGGGCTGTTCAGCGGAATGGCAATGACCGATGTGGAACTGACCGTCGGCGTTCTTGGAACAGAGGTACCGGTCCGTAAGGGTAAGGGAGTAGGCGGAAGAGTCGCTGTCCTCAGAGCGGCCTGGGCCGTGGATGTCAACTGTTGGACAGCCTGAGTATGCCCTGCTTGGATCGTTGCCTGCACAGCAACTCTTTGTGCGGAGTTGCGCGGTGCAATGGCCAGGAAATAGATTGCCATGCACACCAGGGTCAGGAAGACCAGGCCCGCCAAAATCCCGCGCACAATTCTGAATGTACGGTTGCTTTTCTCCTCAGGCGGCGGGGCGTCAGGAGTTTCCATCGTATTAAGATCATTACCTTCATCCAACATCGCTGCTTCCTCCTCGTTTGATTTATATTACCCTAGGACTTCCAAATTAGCAAGCGGGACAACAATTTGCTCGCCAGAATCCAGTCTTACTTCTGCAGCCGCCACGCGTAACCCGCTGGGTATAGCCGTCAGACCGGGTAGCAGTCTGGCCAGTGTCCCGACCGCTCCGGCGTGTGGTGCACGCGTCAGGCGTACCGGCTGGTCGGGGGCAAACGTCTCCACTTCGCGCGGCAGAGGTGGTTCTTGCGTCACCGGCATAGGAATGAGGATTTCAGGCCGCACGCCGGTCTGCCGGTCGAAGGGTTCGGCGTTGAGTGTCACTTCGCGCTTGGCGTTGGTGGTCAGTAATTTGTAAGCGGCGCTGTCCATCGGTATCAGACCAAACCCATCCACCACGACAATCGGATAATGCATCTGCCCTGCCAACGAAATGAGAGCGGGCGAGAGACTGCCTAGGATCATGCCGCGCACCGGCAGGTCGCCGGCTGCTTGCAGGGCCGCCGGATCGCTGCAATGACCGGCCAGCAGTATTGAGCCGCGCAGGCTGATATCTATCTGGTTTAAAGAGAGCAATTCGTCCGGGGCCGTGATAACGGGCAGCATCAGGCCAAGCCCCATCTGGCCGTTGCCCCATACGCCCTGCACCAGAGCCCCGTTGAACGTGATTTCCACGCCGCGTTCGGAGATCTGGCGTGTGACCCTCCCTGGGATCCCGGCACGCAGTTCGAACGTTCCCTCCCCGGCTTCCATCAAGATGCGCCCACTGCTGACCAAAATTACCCGTCCATTGCTCGGCGCACACAGGATTTGCGGGACGAGGCCCATTCCCTGGGCAATGCCCTGACCTTTAGTGACTATATCCCCGGCTTTGACCTGGATCAGCCGTTGGGCCGCTTCTGGCTGGAGCCCGAGCGTGCGTGCCACATCAATCAGCAGATGTTCCTGCCCGTCGTGCGCCTCGGCCACCACATCCAACGGCGTGACCTTTTGGTCTACACGCGCGGTGACACGGCCGGGCACGGGCAACAGGCGTTCGCGCCGGAGGGTGGTCAATGGGAGGATATGTACAACGGGCGCCAGCATGGAGAGTCTAGCCTCCTAAAGTCCACAGCCATTTGTTGATGATTTCGCGCCGCCGCACGCCATCTGCCGGGAAGCGCAGCGGGCGGCCGCGCGCGTCTATAACCAACCCCAGTGCCGTCCCGGTGACGGGGATGCCGTCCTCGCGGGTGCGGTCGGGGCCAAAGCCCAGGTCGGCATGCTGTAAAGGTTGCAGATAAAGGCGTCCGGATTGACCGGCGGGCAAAGGCATTATTTCCAGCGCGCCCTGTTTCACCTCTATTCGGCTCTCGTTGCCGTTCTGGTAGATGAGGCGGGCACGCAGGATAGGTGTCCCGAGGCGGGCATTGACATACGGTGCGACCACGGTCGCCAACCCGAGGAACGCACCCGATTCCAGTACCTGGATGGGCAGGATGGAGTTGCGGCTGGCGGCTGCGCCTAGTGCAGGCAGCAGGTTGTTCTGGTCCAGAATCACGGTGGTGATGCCCACCGGTTGGATGGCATCCAGCAGGATCAGCAAACCCTGGCCGAGGGTGGGGGCGCGTGTGACCACGCTCCCTGCCGCCAGGATTGGCTCGAAGTAGGGTGTCAGGCCGAGTGCTGCCCGGCGGACTTTGCGGGGAAAATCTTTGCCAGCGCTGTTCAGCGCCATGTACAGACTCTGCCGTGCCACAGCCTGCTCAATGGACAGGTCTTCGGGGGTAGCGGGCAAACTCGCCGGGTAGATGGATTTCTGGTACAGGTAATCGCGCACTGCCTCAGCGGGAATCTCGAGCGGAATCCATTTCAGGATGTCTTCCAGGCTGGTGTAACGCAGCAGATTGGCGAGGCCTTCGCCAAGCCCCAGTTGCGGATACACGCCCAGGGTCAGTTCGCCGCCAAAGGCCGCCGCGACGGTGGCTGCCGATGCGCCCAGGTCTACACCCAGGATACCTTTGCTTGAATCATACACCTGGCTGAGGAAGCGAATAATGCGCCCCTCGGCGGAGGCGGTTGGCATCATTGTGTTTCCGGCCCAGGTGTTGAGTTCATCTACGCCATTCATCTGACTGCGGCGCACCTGGGTGTAGAGTCCGGTCAGGGCGCTCTGGGCAGGCTGGAGGTCCTCGGTATCGATACCGGGACGCAGGTTAGGGCTGATGCTTAAAGAGGATGTTAGTGGCTGTAAACTTTTTTCGACTTCGGCGGCCAGTCCCTGATTCCCGGCGAAGAGCAGGGCGGGACGTTTATCGACTGGCAGCAGGTAACAGGCCAGGCGGACGGTTTCCATCAGGCGCTGGACGGGGTGTGCTGCCCCGCCATCCGTTCCACCGGCGATCAGGATCAGGTCCGGGCGGAGCCGCACCAGACTGTCAATCTGCTCCTCCGGCTTGCGCGCGTCGTTCAGCCCGATGGTCTCCACCACGCGGGCGTAGATGCTGCGCGCCAGCCGCTGAGTGCTTTCCAGCGAGACATCGTCCAGCAGGCCAACGACTGCGGTTTTGATGGCCGGACCGGCGGAAAACGTGGCGGCAAAGGTGTCCACCCCTATGCCTTCCGAGGTGGGCATGATCAGATGGTGGCCTTCACCGAGGAACTTGCGCCCGGTGACAATTTGCAGGTTTTCAATGGCCTGGTGCACGCCCTCGCTGACATCTCGAAAGGGCGCGGCAGCTGTCGTGGGGGCGTGGCCGGATGCAATGAAACGATAGTGGCCTTCCACCACGTCGAAGAAGGCGGCGCGGGTGGTTACGGTGCCAACATCTACGGCCAGGAGGGAATCAGCGTCAACCAGCGAAGCGGGCATAAGGGTTAAGTCTCATTACAGGGTACTGCGTAAATATCTGAACCAAAATTACATGAAATGCGTCCAATTCGGCAATAGTAGGTTCAGAGATTTATACAAGAAGCAGTAGAGGATGTAAAAGGTTTACAGAGCTGACAAAAAGGTAATTATGAAATTCAGACGCTCGATGAGAGCGGTCATGGCAGCCATAAAGACACCGGCGAACAGGACGCCAAACGTGATGGCGATGAAGACCTGTCCTACCCAACTCAGCACACTGACCAGTTTGCCACGTTGCGGGCCACTGGCGGTGGCTTTCGCTCCGAAATGGAAATAAACCAGCGTCGTCACCGTTCCGACCAGCATGACGACCCCTTCACTCAGGCGTTCCAGCCAGTATTGGCCTGCACCGGACAGGTCGAGCGCGTTCATGGACGCCCGGGTCTGCGGGAAGAGCGTCCCCATCACTGCCCCTCCGACAGCTACAGCCGCGCCCACTCCCACCAGGAAAGCCATTGATGGAGTGCCCAGGCGGGAAGTCCGCGGCGAGAGTTTGAACAGGAGCAGCAACCCCAGCACCAACGGGACAACGGTCAACAGACGGTCGGCCAGGCTGCCGGAAAGCAGCGGCACGATAAGTCGCGGGAACAGCACCTGATGCCAGGCCACCCCAGCGGCATATCCGGCGGAAACGCCGATAAAAATATAGACAGCCACCCGGAAGGCCGGGTTATCCCCAATAAGATAACTCAATACCATCAGGGTAAGCAAGAAACTTATCCCACCGGTAATCAGGTCAACGACGTTGGCAGAGAAGATCGCGGACATGGTCAGACCCCTTCTCCCCGGAAGGGCACCGGGACTTCGCCAGACTTATCGCGGCGGGCGCGCCAGCCAGTAATGGCGCTCCACAGCGCGCCGACCAGGATCAATATTTCTGCAACCAGTGTCCCGGCGCTGAATGAATTCCAGTAGCGTTGTGCCAGGCCAGTCTGTGCATCCGGGCGGACGAAAGTCTGTCCGTAAGCTTCACCGCCCGCCAGCCCGGTAACCAGGCCTTTGATCTGCCCAGAATCGTAGTAGGGGAGGATCATCGGTTCAGCCTGGGCAGAGATGACCATCAGTATGGGCGTATTGCCAATCGTAGAACCGGCTTGCTCAATCCA
Source organism: Chloroflexota bacterium (assembly GCA_026389975.1). Classification (GTDB taxonomy): domain Bacteria; phylum Chloroflexota; class Anaerolineae; order Anaerolineales; family Villigracilaceae; genus UBA877. The sequence continues at coordinate 7,982 of JAPLGV010000054.1, read as the reverse complement.
GACGCGCCCGCTATCGGCATTGTCGGATAAAACGATAATGGCAGCAAAATCACTTAATTTCTGGATCCCTTGCAGGGGTGGCAATTGCCAAGCTTGTTGACCGTCCAGTGTGAACGGCGCTGCTTTTACGGGGGAAATGGCAAAATACAGCACACCCGATGAACCTCCCGCCAGGTATCCCAGGTTCACATATTGCTGCCCGGCCTGGTAATTGTGCCCGGCAACCAAAGGTGAAGCGCTTGTATCGTGCAATAAGCGTTCAGCCAGGGCCGGCCCGGTTGGGCTTGTGGAGATCAGCGCCAGGCGCGGACCCTGGAGCAGCAAATGATCCATTAGCGGAGCGGCGGCGGCTTCCAACTCCCCAGAGAGGGCCGGGTCATAATCGAAAACCACCAGCACCGGCGCGTTGGATGGCAGGCTGCCAATCAAGGTGAAGGCCTTTACCATTTCAGGCGGTTGCAGTTTACTGGCCTGCGTGACCGGAATCCTGGTACTGAGCGGCAATCCGACCGCCAGGATCAGGAGACCAGCAATCAACCACCGCCACAGCCGGTTCGAGGCGAGGTGCGTTTTCTTGGCGGCCTGCGGCTGTGTCTCGCTGGAAATCAGCCGTTCAAAAGCGGCAACATAGCGCTGCTGACCGTCGGTTACCTGGAGGATGGTGGAATAAGCCGGTGGCTTGCGCAGCGGTCCCAGACCGGGGCCTACTGGCAGCACCCCGTGCAGACCCGCCAGCGGGCCGCTCTGCTCGGTGACCTGGGCATCCTCTTGCGGAGTCGCCTTGGCTTCGGCCACCACCGATTCCACCGGGCGCATCGCCTGTACCCAGAAAGGCAGTTCGGATACCTCAAGATTTTCAGGTGTAGATGTTTCCGCATCCCCCTCGGGAGTTTTTTCTGCGGCCTGTTCCGGCTTCAATTTGGAGAGCCAATCGGGTATTTCCATTGAAAAGGCCGCGTCGTCCTTTTCCTCGGGAGCAGTGCTTTCATTGTTGGCGATCAGTGCCGGAGTCCCGTCTGAGGGTGTCGTGCTAGGCGTGATCCCGGCCAGCCAATCGGGCAGCGGCCCGGTTCCATTCTTTTTTGCTGGCGGTTGGGGAGCCGCCTCGAATTGCTCTTTTTTTGCTTCCAGCTCCTCCGCCGCGTTGACATCTGCTTGGAGCTGGGACAACCAGATCGGTGTCTCGTCGCGGGCTGCGCTGCCCCGTTCGGGAACCGGGACTACCACGGAAGGCGGAGGTTCGCTGCTGAATTTTGGCGCAGGCGCCGCGGACTCTGGACCGGTCTTTGCTTCCAGGTCTGACTGCCACTCTGGGAGACTTTCCCCGGTGGCCGCCTCGGGCGTTCCGGGCGTTGACCCGAAATTGGAAAGCCAGTCCGGGATATCGGGCCCTGCGGCTGTCCCTTCATTCCCGCGCGGGGCAGGTTCCGAATCGATGGCTTTCTCTTTTAGTTGATTCAGCCAGTCGGGCAGGTTTTCTCCCTGGCTGGAGTCAGGTTTGTTTTCTTCCGAAATGCCTGATAGACCGGATAGCGAATCAGGCATCCCTCCATTAACTTGCGGCGCTACAAGTTGTTCCTGCGTACCGGGAGCAGCAGGTTCGGATATCAGAGAATCCAGCCAGTCGAGAGATTCTCCCTTGCCCTGCAGGCCACCTTGAGGTGCGGTTTCCGGCGTCGCAGATTGCGGCTTGCTGCCCAGATCCGCCAACCAGTCTTCTGTACCGCCGGGATCGGCGGATAGCCTGCCCCGTCCGGGAACCGGGACTACCCCGCCAGTTGCGTTTGAGGCAGGTTCCGGCGTTGGCGCAGATACAGGAGCGGACGTACCAGCCTCTTCACCTCCCAGGCTGGTCAGCCAGTCGGGGACTTCTTCCTTGTCTTCGGAGGCGGCTTTACCGAGGCCGGAGAGCCAGTCGGACAGTTCGCCGGAAGAGTCGGGGCTGGTGGTCGGCGCGGGTCTGAGCGGCAGGCCCTGGTCGGGGGATGCGTCCTCCTTGGATTTGCCCTCATCGGAGTCTTGGTCTTCACGCAGGGAACGCAGCCAGGCGGGCAGCTTCGGTTCCAGTTCCGCTGTATTTTTCTTGGTGGGAGCTTCGCCAGCCTGGTCAAGGTCTCCCCCGGCAGGTTTTACTTCTTCAAATTCAGAGGTGTCTTTCTTGACCGGATTTTCGCCCACTTCAATGGGTTGAGAATCGACCGGCGTGGAGGCCGAGAGTGGTGTCAACCGGGCATCACAGAACTGTCAATTCTCCAGTTCTGCGGGGTTGGATTTGCCACACATCGGACAGCACATATCAGCCATTATTTATTCCCCCCGTAGGGACGATCGGCGCCGAAGAGGATGCGCAGGCCGGTGGTCAGTGTGCCGAGCGCCACGCCGAGCAGGATGCCGCGCGCCCCCGCGGCAGCCATCACCTGGGCGATGAAAGGACGCACCCAGTCGCTTAAGCCGGGTATGTTACCCAGGAAGGGCAGGGGAGCGGTGCCAAGCAGGATGAGCAGTGCAGTGACGAGGAAGATGACGGAAAGCAGATTGAGCCGGTGACGCAGCAGGCGGATGCTGGCATAGGTGAGTGTGACGGTCAGCAGAGCCATCAGGCTGGCTTCCACCGGCAGTTGGACAGTGGTGAAGACGATTTCCACCTGACCGGGCTTTACCAGACCGAACAGGAATGTAGCTGCCAGGCTGATGATCAGGAGCAGGCTATATACCGATCCTTTTTGCTTTTTTTGGATTTTTTTGAAGTGGACCTGGAACAGGGAAAGGATGCCGATGAAGATGGCAAAACCAGCCAGGATAATTGCCCAGTTAAGCAGTGTCAGGCGTATGTCTGTCAGCAGGGAGGTCTGGCCATCCGCCTTCTGAGCGAAGAAGTAGCCTGCCAGGACGAGCACGCCGCTGGCAATAGCGATGGCTGTGCTGGCAATGGCGATGACTGTGGAGAGGAGGCTCTTGCGGTTCACAGCACACCTGCCAGTGTGAGCAGCGCCCCCACCAGGATGGCGGCAATAATCAGCCAGCGCAGGATATCTTGCACGGTCAGGCTGGCAGTGTCCAGCGGACCGGATTCGACGTAGGCTCCGGCCGCGTAGATTTCTTCGCCTATGAGCGGTTCCTGAACACTGGCATAGATCACGGCCTGGGCGGTCAGATTGTCACTGCCAGCCAGCACGAAGGTGTTTTCGCGTTCAACGGCGTCGGTCAGTAAGGCCACTTCGACGCTGAAATTGCCCATCAGTAAATTGGCCGAAACGTTTTCGTCGCGGATGACCGGGATTGCTCCGGCAGCATAAGAGAAGGGGGTCAGACCAGTCAATCGTCCCGTCGTAGGGTCGAAGGAGGCCTGTTCGGAAAATTTTGCCGCGGCTTGCAGCGTATCCTGCGAGAGGATGGCCAGCGTCGCGTCGCCGGAAGTGACAATCGGCGGCTGGTCGCCGGCGGAAGTCAGGTCGGCCAGGCGACGCAGGAGAGCAAGACCCGCCAGGGCCGAGGCGGATTGGGGGGTGGTTAGCGCGCCGCGCCCGAGCGAGACGTGGAGGCGGCTGCCGTCTTCGACAACGAGTCCCACTGCCTGGCGCAGGCGGGTGAAGGCAGGAATGTCACGGAAAACAAAAGGCGTCTTGCGGTGCAGGAGCAATAGCCCCAGCATCAGTGCTGCGCTGAAGAATACTATCCCAAAACCGGCCAGTCCAAGCCAGATGCTCATGAAGGCATTTCCTCCCGTGCTGGAACCGGGACGACCGCACGCAAAAAGGCTGCAAAGGCCAGCGCCTCGCTGTGATCTTCCAGCAGACCGGCCAACGCGTCAATCTGTCCATTCGAAAATGCCGGGCGCAGGAGCGGGCCGCCGAGGTAGAGTGCCTGTGCACCGAGCACAGTCAGCGGGCCGGCAGATTCCAGCGCCCAGGCAGCCAGACTTTCCAGTCCGCGGCGGCGGAGGAATTCGGCCCAAGTGGGCCAGGAAGCGTGCGCTTCGGGGAGAGCGTCAGTCTGCATCCTGATATGAAGATAGCACAAGTTGTGAAACAATAGAACAAACGAGCATTTGCTCATTTTATATCCTCACGCGCGGCTGGTCAAGGATAGTATAATCCGATTAACTTCCCAACTTCTTGCCTTGTTTATATGGAGGTTTTCATGCTTTACGGGAAACGCATTCGCCTGCGCGGCAACGAGCGCAGCGACCTGCCCAAATTTGTCGAATGGTTGAATGACCCTCAGGTTCGGCACTACCTCTCGATGTCGATGCCCATCTCCCAGGTTTCCGAGGAGCAGTGGTTCGAGAATATGCTCAAGCGCCCGTCCGAAGAACAATCCCTCGGCATTGAGATCAAAGAAGGAGACGGCTGGCGACTGATTGGTAATTGCGAACTCTTTGACATTAAGTGGCGCGCCCGCAGCGCTGAAGTCGGTCTCTTCATCGGGGACAGGTCCTTCTGGAACCAGGGCTACGGGACGGAGGTGATGCGCCTTCTGCTGCGCCACGGTTTCGGGACCCTGAACCTGAACCGCATTTTCCTGCACGTTGACCCTGAGAACGTGGGCGGTATTCGAGCTTATCAGAAGGCCGGGTTTATCCAAGAGGCCCGCCTGCGCGAGTCGGTTTTCCGTGATGGCAAGTATTGTGACGACCTGATTATGAGCGTTCTGCGCTCGGAATGGACTCCTGAAAAATAGGCGGCAAGATGGCTCAATCAAACGAACTACGTGTCTATGGTGGCATCAAACTCTATGCAGGAACAGCCAGCCCGGAACTGGCCCAGAAGGTGGCCGATTACCTGGATGAGAAATTGTGTGGTCGGGATATCGTTGAGTTTCCCAACGAAAACTTGTTCGTCAAACTGCACACCAGCGTACGCGGCCAGGATGTGTACGTCATCCAGCACACCGCTGCGCCCGTCCATCGTAACCTGATGGAACTGTTGATCCTGCTCCAGACCCTGCGCCTGGACTCGGCGGCGCGCATTACGGCTGTCGCACCCTACCTGTGCTACGGGCGCTCGGACAAAAAAGACCAGCCGCGCGTGCCGATTACTTCACGCCTGGTGGCCGACATGATCCAGATCGCCGGTGCAGACCGTTACATGACCCTCGATCCGCATGCCTATCAGATCCAGGGTTTCTTCTCCATACCCGGTGATGTATTGAATGCCTCGTTCATACTAAGCGCCTATGTTCTGGAGAACTTGCGCCCTTATCTCAAGGACCCGGTTGTCGTGACCGCGGACCTGGGCTATGCCAAGAAAGGCCGTAACTTCGCGACCCGTATTGACACCCCGATTGCATTTATCGAAAAACGCCGGGTTGCCAACGATGCCAAGCCTGAAGCCCTGACGATTATTGGTGATGTGAAAGACCGCGATGTCGTTCTGGTGGATGACGAGATTGATACCGGCCAGTCCATCGTTCAGGCAGTCAATCTCATCAAGGAGAACGGGGCGCAACGCATCTATGTGACCTTTGTCCACCCGATCTTCTCGGCGGATGCCGCGCAAAGGCTGGCGGCCCTGCCTGTCACCGAATACATCACCACCGACAGCGTGCCTATCCCGTTGGAAAAACAGGAAGTGTTTGGCAAGAGTCTGACCATCCTGACCGTCGCTCCGCTGCTTGGCGAAGTCATCCGCCGCGCCCATGAGGGCCGCAGCGTGGGGCAAATGTTTAATGAATAACCCGTAAGAGCGGACCTGTGTCCGCCCGCAAATTCTCAACAGGAGGACCATTATGAAAGGCAACGACCAGATTATCGAAAAGCTCAATTTTCTTTTGGCCGATGAACTGACAGCTATCAGCCAGTACATGGTACAGGCTGAGATGTGCGCCAACTGGGGGTACAAACATCTGGCGGAAGTCATCGAAAAGCGCGCCATAGATGAAATGAAACATGCCGAAAAACACATCGGCCGCATCATCTTCTTGGAGGAGAAACCGATTGTCAGTGAATTGAACAAAATGAACATCGGTGATGCCGTCGAAGCTTTCCATAAGAATGACTGGGAGGCCGAAAGCGGTGCCATCAAAGCCTACAATGATGCCATCAAGCTGGCAGTGGAAGTGGGCGATAATGGCACACGCGAGATGCTCGAATCTATTCTTAAGGATGAAGAAGACCACATTGACTGGATCGAAGCGCAACTCGACCAGATCAAACAGATGGGCATCCAGGTGTATCTCTCGGAGCAGATTTCGTAGGGGCACAGCGACGCTGTCCTCTTCGAGCGGCCCGTAAACGCGCAGCCCATGCCCGAACTCCCCGAAGTTGAAACCATTGCCCGGACTCTGCGCCCGGCGCTACTCGGCAAAACCATCCTCTCCGCCGACCTGCGCTGGCCACGCACGCTGGCTGCCCCTTCTCCGGCGGCGTTCAAAAAGCGCCTCAAAGGCCAGCGGATTGAATCCATCTCCCGCCGGGCGAAATTCCTCGACCTTCAACTGTCGGATTCGCATCTTCTCATCCACCTGCGCATGAGCGGGGAATTGCTGGTTGTCTTGGGCGGGTACCAGCCTGCCAAACATGACCGGCTGATTGCGCAACTTTCGGAGGATACCAGCCTGATCTTCAGTGACCCGCGCAAGTTCGGGCGTGTCTGGCTGGTGGACGATCCAGCCGAAATCTTCCGGGACCTCGGACCGGAACCGCTCTCGGAGGCGTTTACTCCCGATTGGTTATATTCCGCCCTGCGCCTCCGCCGGCGGCAACTCAAACCCCTCCTGCTCGACCAGGCCTTCCTGGCCGGATTAGGCAACATCTATACCGATGAAGCTCTGCACTTGGCGAAACTCCATCCGCTGTTGCTCTCGGATTCGGTCACTAAAAAACAGGTTAAAGGCCTGTGGCAGGCGATCCGGGAGGTGCTGGAGGAAGGCATCCGACGCAAAGGTGCCAGCATAGACTGGGTCTACCGCGGCGGGGATTTTCAGAACCATTTCCGGGTCTATGGGCGGACGGGTGAGCCTTGCCCCGTCTGTGAGACGACGATCGAGCGCATCACCGTCGGCCAGCGCGGGACACATTTTTGCCCCCAATGTCAGGTATGTGCGAAACCCAAAAACCCAGTAAAATAAATAGTGATGGATACTACAACGATTTTTCTTTTCTTTATCTTTTCCTCTTTGGGCGCGGCTGCCGGTGCATTAATACAGCGCGCCCAATATGCACAGCATACAGGAAGAACACCCTATCGGCGCCCGGCTCCACCGCCTTCGCAGGCTTCTACTTATGAGTCGCCAGCCGAGAATAAACTCGCTTCCGATGGAGATGTCGAAATTCTACGCGCCTGGCGGACGCTTTCTGGAAGAATATGGTTGGAAATGGACGGAGCGCGCCTGAACGGAAAAGAGTCTCTCCAGCCGGACCGGCGTCGCCGTCTGGTGAGCACGCTGCTCGATTTGCGCCCGTGGCCGGAAAACACTCCGGCGGCTGCCGTCTCCGAGGTCCAGCCCCTCCCCGTCCCGTACCCCGTGATAGAACCGGAACTAACCGAGAGATTCGGGATGATATGCTGGAACCGGGACTACCTCGCGAGAACCGGGACTACTTCCCTGAAATGGACTTAATTAGAAATTCAAAGAGGTTCAAATACTGTTCGAAGCTTCCGGATGATACTGAAGTCGGGCCCCCTTCGGATATGCTCCGCGAAGGACGGCGGCGAGAGCAATTTTAATTTAGATACTAATCTTTCCTGGCCCCGTGCCCCGTCCCCCGTGCCCCGTCTCCCGTGCCCCGTCCGAGAACCGGGACTACCACGCGGGAACCGGGACTACCACGCTAGAACAGGGACTTTCGCAGATATAGTTCCCCGCGTTCAAACCCGCGTTCCAGATAATATTGACGTGTGCCCACCGCCGCGATGACCGCCATCCGGCGGTAACCGTTTGCGCGGGCGAGGTTATCCGCTTCCGCAAGCAGCCGCGTACCGAGACCCGTGTGCTGGGCTGCGCCGCTCTGCTCCGTTCCCACTGCCAGCGATTGTCCGTAG
>JAPLGV010000252.1 GCA_026389975.1 Chloroflexota bacterium | reverse complement strand
GTGGCCCCCAGTGCCAACACGTACAAAGTTATGTAGGTGATAATGATATTGTCGCTTGCCGAAGAGAATAGACCATCGTACCAGAACCAGCGTAAATTCCGCCGTGTTTTTTCCGGCAATGCCTTGGCCCATTCACCGCCGATCACCAGATGTGAAAACGATCGTCCAAGAGCGCTCTTGACTTCGGCGGGGGAAAAAATCCACTTGGGCATACGGGTTGAGATTATCCCTGTAATTTCATTTGTAAAACTCGGACCAACCCTGCCCGCGGGACGCAGTTCTTAAAAGCGAAGGATTGCATCATGCCATCGATTTCTGTTTCGTTCATGCCGCGGAACTGCTCAGCGTAAACAGGCAGCAATACCTGGGCCAGGATGCCATCCTGAAGTCCATAATTAAGTTTCGACAGGAGTTCACTCTCAGAAGTGGATGGGATCATCTCAGCAGTATATTCTGCAATCTGCCGTACCAACGCATCGATTGGCTGCGTCTGTCGTTCGATCCACGAATCGCAGCGTAATCGGCTCTTCAACTGGCGCACCCGCCGCGTTCGCTGCATCCATTCAGACTCTGGATCCACCAGGACTACCCCCATCATTCCAATATCTTTATAGGTCCATATACTCCAATGATGGCCGTGCCCCTCGATGATGTTGATCATGTCGCTCATTACACGCAGGTTCGATCCGGTCAATGCAGGGTTCTCGTAGAGGCAGCCGAACTCACCGACCCAATTCGGGACCTTGTGGTGTAACATGAACGAGGCCCGTTCGCGATAGTCTCTTTCGAGTCTTGCCCGGTTGAAGGCCTCGCCATTAACCACACCCGGATAAATCCCATCCATTGGCTCAACGTAGTTGTGACTGCTGTAAACCGTATTCAGGTCAAACGGCGAATCAAGTCCGTCGAACTGTTGGGAGCAGCGATTCCCCTCCAGGAAAATTATGTGGCGGGTATCGATGGCACGGATGGTTTGGGTGACACGGTAATAATGGTTGAGCCAGGTCACCTCATCGGTATCTGGCTCGTTCATCACGTTGTAACCGGCAACGGTAGCCTCATCCCTATAGCGCCGGGCAAATTCCTGCCAGAGAGCCACTGCACGGTCCTCGAAGGCTTTTTGACCGAAGAAACGCGGCTCCCCGCCGGAATTGTCGCAGTGCCAACCGCGGTTCTGCCAGCCCTGGACAGCATGCAAATCCAGGATGACGTAGAGTTGCAGATCACGCGCCCAGCCGATGACTTTGTTGAGTAGAGCAAACCCTTCGGCTTTGTATTCAAAGGGCTGGTCGTCAGATTCGAAGTGGTGGTAATTGAGGGCAATGCGGGTGAGGTTGCAGCCTAGGTTTTTGATGAATTGCAGGTCGTCTTTCTGGATGAAATAGTTCAGAAAACGCTCGAAAAAGAAGTGCGCCTTTTCATCCCCCAGCACCAGCGCCACCGCAGCCCGCAGGCCGGATTCATGTCCCGGATAGCCGGTTATAAAGTTCTCCATATTCATCCAGCCGCCCAGACAAAAGCCGCGCAAAAACACCGCCTCGTCGCGGTCGTTGACAATTTTTTCGCCGTGAACGTGAAGGAAGTTTGTGTCTTCTGACTCCATTTCTACATCTCCTCGAGAACAAGCACCAGACCTGGTTCTGACAGGTCGCCCGGCGTGGCAGCCGAACATCCGACTTGAGTTATTAATTCGCCAGAGAGAATAATCTGTTTTTCCCCGCGAGATATTTTGCCAGAAATGTCCACCGCCTCATCCCCGGCCAGATCCTGGGCCCAGACGCGCCGTGCACCGAGCGGCACCGTCAGGTTTAGTGTCAGGCTGCGATATTTTCCGAAAATGCCAATGGGGTTTGTTCCACCCCCGATTTCAATAGTTACATCCGCCAGGGGCAGGTAAGTACCCATTTCAGTGCTCGTGCGCGAGAGCGTTGCCAAAGCAACCGCCCCATTCGGATGGCACGAGGCGACGACGAAAGGTGGTTCTCCCTTCGCGGAGATGGCTGGTAGCGACATGCCGCGCGCCACTCTTGCAGGCGCGCCCTGGACGATTTCCTGCCCGGTCACCCACCAGGCCCAGCAATCGCCGGCGCGATACAGCCATTTGTCAAACAAAACTCGGTCATCTAGAATCGTGCTTGTTTGATTCACACCAAACGCTGGAGCCAGCCTCTGCCAGCGCACAGCCCGCGTGATCTCGTCAATGCGTCGATGAACGTGAGCAGGGTTGTAATCCTGGTCCGGGCGTGGCAGCCACAATGGATGGCGCAGAATACCCATGACGCAACCGAGACCGGCAGCGAGGTAGGGCTCGTCCTCGCAGTTGACCAGCCCGCGCGCCTCGATTTCGGCCTTGCCTGCCGCGAGTAGTTGTGCAACCCGGTCCAGGCTGGTGACAACCGAAAGTTGAGGGGTTACGTCGTAGGTACGCAGGATATCGCTAAATGCAAGAAAATCCACCGCCCGCTGGAAGGTCCCATCTGGAGAGCGGTGGCGTCCAGTATTCGTCGCCGCAACATCGTTCCACGGAACGGCTACATCGTTGAGGGGACCTGAAACCGAGGCATGTTCGAGCAGCAAGCCTGGGGCTTCTGTGCGGGCGAGGTACGTCAACGTACGCCGGTATTCGGCTGAATCGCCGTGATGACCGGTATCAATTTTCCAGTATTCGATCCCGGCCTCATGTGTCCAGCGGGCGCGTTCGCGCCAATAGGTCTCCGCGGTTTCCGGTTGCGCGCTGAAGCCATCCCTGCCTTCGCCGGGGATTTGGGGC
>JAPLGV010000355.1 GCA_026389975.1 Chloroflexota bacterium | reverse complement strand
TTACACTTTTCCAGTACAGGATGAGAAGTAAATAATACGTATCCAAGGTCAAACCCATCCGATAGTGTCGTAATTGATTTGAACCTAATTGAATTTCTAATTAAGTCTATTTCAGGCGTTTCGTAGGTTTATCCGCAGCGCTGCGTGGTAGCCCTGGTTCTCGCGAAGTAGTCCCGGCTTTTGCACGGGATACGGGGCGTGGTAGCCCCGGTTTTCGCGAAAGCCCCGGTTCCTGCGTTAGTCCCGGTTCTTGCACGGGGCACGGGTCACGGGACGGGGTACGGGAGGTGCACGGGGTGGAGTGTCCGATTGCTGCTTTCTGCCTACTCCATATTGCCCCTACTTCCTGATCACTGATTACCCGATTACCTGATCACCTGGTAGTTTGGCGTAGTATTCGAATTGAGTCGAATGCCTAATTAAGTCCATTTCTAAGAGATAGTCATATTTTCACGAACATTACTCCACATTAATCCTCAACATATGCATAAACGCCGCGGTACTCTGGAGGGAGTTGACGGGCGAGTGCCTCCATGATGAGACGCGTCCCCTCCCGCAGCGCATCCTGACCACGGACTTGCTTCGGCAAAACGAACGGTTTTCCCACCCTCAGCGTGACCGGGGTACGACGCAACTTTTTCAGGTTGTTCTCGATATAACGGAACTCGCTTCCGGTAATGGTGACCGGTACGACCGGTACCCCGGCTCTGAGCGCCAGGAAAGCCGCCCCCTCCGTACCCGCTTCCAGCGCCCCGCTGACTGACTCGCGTCCCTCCGGAGCGATGATCACACGCCGTCCCTGGCGGAACGCCTCCAGCACAGCGGAAATCGCGCGCCGGTCCGGCTGGCCGCGGTGGACCCAGATAACGCCAAGCATGTCCGTCACCAGGCGGAGCACGGGGATGTCGCGCAATTCAATTTTTCCAATCACTTCGGGGAAATCCGGCAAAGCCGCCAGCGCCAGGACCGCATCCGGATCTCCCAGGTGGTTGATGACGACCAGCGCCGGGCCGCGGCGGGGATAATTCTCCAGCCCGTGTATCGTCGCTTTGGTGCAGACGAAGACGACCACCCGGCACAGGAGTTGGAGAAAGCGCCGGAAGAGACGCCGGCCGCGGGTCAAGGCAGGCAGGCGGGTCAGGTCCGGGCGCCAGACTTCGCTAATGGGCTTCGGAGTCGGGGAGGATGGCGCCATCGGAGTAGACACCGCGATAGTCCTCGGGCAGCAATCCGGCGATGGTGCGCATTACAAGGTCGGCGTTGTACTGGCGGGATTCGCGCCGCGCCGCGCCTTTTCCTTCCACCGGAGGCAAATGGAAAGGCTTACCGATGCGCATTTCCAACTGCGGTCGTTTGCCTTTTGTGGCCTTTTGCCAGAAATCGTCGGTTGTGCCAACGATACCGGCCGGGATGACCGGCAAGCCGGACTGCTCGGCGAGGTAAGCGATGCCCGGTTTGGCAGCCTGCATCCCCGGCACATGCGAACGTCCGCCTTCCGGGGCAATCAGCAATGGATACCCGGCGGCCAGAGCGGCAAGAACTTTGTCGAACAAGGCGCGGTCATAATCGCCGCGATGGACAGGAATGCCGCCCCACAGGCGGGCAAGGATGTTCTGCCCCGGCCTGCTCCAGACATCCACCGCCCCCATCACTTCCAGTTGCTCCGGCCAGAACACGCCGATGAACGGGGCTTCGTAGAGCGAAACGTGGTTGATGGCCACGATATACGGTCTGCCAAGCGGGACGTTTCTCTTGCCGGTAATCTTCACCGGAGCGAGGATGTGGAAAACCGCTCGCAAGGCCACCCGCAGGAACGGTCGGGCCAGCCAGCGCCGCCACCAGGCAGCACGATATTCTGTTACCGGCATAGTGCCTCCACTTTAGTAAAAACTTCGTTCGCGTTCAATTTGTCTGAGTCGAGAATGACGGCATCCTCGGCCGCGCGCAAAGGCGAGAAAGCCCGGGTCGAGTCGATCTCGTCCCGTTTGCGGACTCCCGCCAGGACCTGCTCGTAATCGGCCTGGCCGCCGCGCTGGAGGATTTCCTCGTACCGCCGCCGGGCGCGTTCTTCCACCGAGGCATCGAGGTAGATTTTCAAGTCAGCTTCGGGCAGGACGACCGTCCCGATATCGCGTCCCACCATGATCACCCGTCCGCGCAGACCGATGCGCCGCTGCTGGGAAGCCAGCGCCTGGCGCACCCCTTGGTAGGCCGAAACGGGTGAAACGTTGGCTTCCACATCGAGGCGGCGGGTCTCCCAGGTGATGTCCACGCCATCCAGGAGAACATCACAGGCACGACCATCGTCTTTCGATGGCGGGCGTACGTCAATCTGGGCAGTCTCGGCCAGATTCGTGACAGCCGCCTCATCAATTATTTCCAGACCACGTTGGAGAGCGCCCCAGGTCACGGCACGATACATGACGCCGGTATCGAAGAAAAGGTAACCCAGAGAATCGGCCAACCGCCGTCCCAGGGTGGACTTGCCCGAGGCTGCCGGGCCGTCAATGGCGATGATGTTGGGGATAGGCATAGGAATTGGGTTATCAGGTAATTGGGTAATCAGGTGATTAGGTAATATGGTATCAGGTGATTAGGTAATTAAGTGGGTTAGGTAATTGGGTAATCGGGTAATCATGGGGTAGGAAGACCCTGGCTGTCAAGCATCAGGTCAGACCGCACCCACAGGATAACGTCTTCGCGCAAGATTGGCATCTGGCGGTAAACGAACCATTTCAGCCAGTTGGAAGGGGTGGCATGACTCCAGTCTGCCACTTCGCTCAATGGGAGCGCCTCGCCGCGATAATCCGCCGCCAGGCTCAACTGGTCTACGGATGAGATAACCATTTCGGGGGTCGCATCCGGTACCAGAGCGCTGACATCCTGTACCTGCCAGTCGCGGAACAGCCAATGCAAAGCCGGAGAGTCCACGCCGATCACCGTGAGCGACAATTGACCGGTATAGCCGGCGTTCAAGTCCGAGATTTGGTTGGCAACTTTCAGCATAACGTCCACGCGACCGGTACGCGGCTCCGGCTGCCAGAGTTCAACCGTCAACGGCTCACGCACACCCGCCGCGCCGGTGCTCATGGCGAGCGTGAAAGCCGTCAGCGCGAACACGCCGCCCCACACCCCGCCCAGGCGAGCCGCGTTGGCTGACCAGCCCGCCCCCACCAGCAGCAGGCTCAAGCCGATCAAGAGCACCACCGCGATCAGCAGGTACAAACGCATACGTGCCGGTTCCGTGCCCAGGTCCATCGTCGTGACACCTGCCAGGTCGAGCCATCCAAAAACCAGCAGCGTGACGACCAGCGTCATCACACCCGCCAACTCCCAACGGTTGCGGCCTTCAAAATCGAAGTGATGACCCAGCTCGATGGCTGCCAGCGCCCAGAGCGGCAGGAGCGCCCAGATCAGGTCACTGGTCTGCTTGCCGGGGTAAATGAGCGCCAGCACCAGCGCCACCAGTGCCCAGACCCCCAGGCGGATGGAGTCGGTGTCCCGCTTCAGGATGCCGCGCACCGCGCCGGCGATGCCGAATCCCAGTGGCAGGATTTCGTAAGCAGGCAGGGCCAGCAAGGGCCGCCAGAGCGGGACGTCTGAAAGCGTCCACCAGCCGCGCAGGGATTCCACGAACGACATGACAAAAGCGGACAATCCTTTTGGAGAAAGGATGAACAGGCTGCCCACCACCAGCAGGGTTCCCAACCCCCAGGTGAGCGCACCCTGCAATTCTTTCCAGCGGATAGGTTCGGGACCCGCACCCGCCTCTTCACCATCGGCCTTTTCCTCCGCCTGCGCGGGGATGCGCCTCCCGAACACCGAGGTAAAAGCCCAGGCCAACGCCAGCCCGAGCAGGCCGAACCAGACCGAAGGTCCGGAGAGCAGTGCCAGCCCGGCGCAGAGACCGGCTGCAGCGCGGCGTCCGTCCAGCCACATCATCCCGGTCAGGACGAGGCCGGTGATCGCCAAAATCGGTCCGCCCGCCAGGTGCGACATCGCCACCAGGCCGGGGTCAAGCGCCAGCCCAAAGGCCAGCACAAGCGCCGGAATGCGTCCGAAGCGGCTGCGCAAAAACCACGGGGCGAAGACGAGGGCGCTGCCTGCCAGTGCCGGCCAGAAACGGGCCAGGAAATTCGTGGCGCCGAAAACGTAGAAGAAAATGGCGGTCAGGTGAACGTAGGCCGGGTTGGTGCCGAGGGCGGGTTTCAAACCCTGGGCCACCCGCAAAGCCTGGAGCGCCCATTCCGCTTCGAAATCGGAGAGCGGCAGCGCGCCGAGATGCAGGAAACGCAGGCCGATGGCAAGTGCAAGCGCCAGGGCGTAGAGGGCATGTTCAAGAGTGATGGGACGATTTTTCATTGGCGTTATTTTAGCATGAATATTAAGCTGCCAGCATTGGGATGTCCCGTTCACGGGACTTCATAAATAGCCACTTGCCCCTGTTGAAAGACAGGCGTCAGGTAACGCTGGAATTTGCTTTCGTTGAGATGATACGTATTCCGCTCCAGCGTACCGACGCAGACGTAGCGAATCCCGTACTGCAACAGGATGGCCTGGGCTTCCTCCCAACTGGACGTTTCGTACAGGCGGCGAATATCATCCTGGCGGGTGCCTTGCGGTTCATAGGTGCCGCGCCATTGGCCTTCGTGCATCGGCCAACCCAGGACGGTCGGCAGTCCGCTGTAAGTGGAGATACGACTGTATTCCGTGTAGCTGGCCTCAACTTTGCTGGCTTCCACGATAACGCCATAGGGCGCGGTCCGCAGCCAGGCCGCCGCAGCCATATCGTCTGGATAGATTTGTTCGAAGAAGGCGCCCCCGTCCAAGGTCCAGACCTT
>JAPLGV010000099.1 GCA_026389975.1 Chloroflexota bacterium | reverse complement strand
TACCATTGCCGAAGTTTCAGAGGAACTTTTTGGCGGCGTGAATGGTTACAATGTGCTCCTGGCGATCGAGGAGGCCGGCGCGCACGTGGAATATCTTCACCAGCGCGGCCTGCTGCGTATTGTCAACGTGGGCGAGCTGGAATCCAATAACGGTCCGGTGGTCACCCGCTATCAGCGCATCAACGATGCGGTCACAAAGAAAGTCAAACTGATCTACTGCTCCTAGCATAAATTTCTGAACTACTGCTCCTGCATAAAACCGTGAACATTTATCGATCAAACTACAGGGATTTTCAGCAATTTTGGTTCACATCTTTGTACAGTACCTTGTGAAGCGGCCAAAAAGTAAGAAAAAAACGATGATTCGGGTTCAAATATTTACGTGGTAGTCCCGGGTCCAGCACGGGACGCAGTACCCTGTAAAACGCTCTCAGAGGGACGGAACCTGTCCTGAGGACATTGCCCGAAGGAACGGCGGCTGGAAGCTAAAAAAGTCAACCTGATTCTGTGATTCTGTAACCCTACACCTAAAGGAGGAGCCATGTATTCTTTTGAACCGTCAGATGAACAAAAAATGCTGATTGATGCCGTCAACCGCTACGCCACCAGCGACCTGCGGAAAGCGGCCCACGATGCCGAGGAGAATAAAGAACTACCGCCCAAGTTGATCAGCAAAGGTTGGGAACTGGGCGTCCTGCAGGCATCCATTCCCGAAGCCTACAGCGGATTTGGGGAACGCTCCGCCGTGACGGGCGCGCTGGCCGCCGAGGAACTGGCTTACGGTGACTTGGCCGGGGCGCTGGCGGTCGGAACCCCGGGCCTGTTTGCACTGCCCGTCCTGCTGGCTGGCAGCGAGGAGCAGAAGAAGCAGTACCTGCCCCCGATTATCGAAGCGGACTGGAAGCCCTACACAGCCGCTCTTATCGAGCCCGCTTTCGACTTCGACCCCAACGAATTGAAGACGACCGCCAAAGCTGAAGGCAGCGACTTCGTCCTGACCGGCGAGAAGACTTTTGTCCCGTTTGCCGACAAAGCCGAGGCGATGATCATCTACGCCAGGTTGGAGAAAGAGACAAAGGCATTCATTGTCCCGAAGGGCGCGGCCGGGTTGAAGGTGGGGGAGGAACGCGAGAAATTGATGGGGCTGAACGCCGTCCCATTTTTCAAGGTCACACTGGATGGAGTGAGAGTCCCCAAGGCCAATCTCTTGCCAGGCGATTTTGCTGCGGTGCTGGATGCCAGTCGCGTGGCTGTGGCAGCGATGGCTATCGGGGTGGCAAAGGCGGCATTTGGATATTCGCGTGACTACGCCAAGGACCGCGACGTATTCGGGGTGAAAGTGGCTCAGAAACAGGCCATCGCCTTCATGCTGGCCGAGATGGCGACCGAGATCGAAGCCATCCGCCTGCTGGTCTGGGAGGCGGCTTGGGCCATTGACAACAAGAAAGAAGATGCCAGCCAGAGAGCCTATCTGGCTGTGATCGGCGCAATTGATATGGCGATGATGGTCACTGACCGCGCCGTGCAGATCCTGGGCGGCCACGGCTACATCCGTGAGCACCCGGTCGAACTATGGATGCGCAACGGACGCGGGTTCGCGACCTTCACCGGGCTCGCTATGGTATAGCGCCAAAGGAGGATTACTATGATTGACTTTGAAA
This sequence comes from Chloroflexota bacterium, assembly GCA_026389975.1. GTDB lineage: Bacteria > Chloroflexota > Anaerolineae > Anaerolineales > Villigracilaceae > UBA877. The sequence continues at coordinate 2,606 of JAPLGV010000099.1, read as the reverse complement.
TTCCCGAAAAGATCGCTGGTACCCGTCTTGTCGTCGAGACGGTGGCAGTCAACATGATGCGCCCGGTCTCGCGCTATTTCGACGAGCACGAGCACGAGATCCCCTGGGATTACATCAATTTCATGCACACGGCCACGCGGGCGATGGGAGGCGCCTCGATGGCGCCGAGCGAGGGCAAGAAGGAAGGCCCGCGCTTTGGCTTTCAGCGCCTGGCGGTGATGGTGGAGGTGCTTTCCTGGGGCGACGCCGGAATTTACCTGGACACGCCCGGCGGTATGCTGGGCTCGGCGGCAGTCTCGGCCACCGGTACACCTGAACAGAAGGAACGCTTCCTCAAGCGCTTCCGCGGTGAGACGCCGGTCTTCGATGCCATGTGCATGACCGAACCGCAATGCGGCTCAGATACGTCGGCCATCCGCACCACGGCGGTGCTGGACAAGGAGAAAAAAGAGTGGGTGCTGAACGGCGAGAAGATTTTTGTCACCGCCGGGCATAAAGCCATGCTCGACTCGGAAGGCTTTATCGTCGTCTGGGCGACGATTGACTTGGCCGCGGGGCGTGCCGGGATGCGCCCGTTCGTTGTGGAGGCCAAGACGGCCGGCTGCCAAGTCACGAAGATGGAACACAAACTCGGCATCCGTGCCAGCGACACGGTTTCCATCGTCCTGCAGGATTGCCGCGTCCCGTTCGATAACATCCTCGGCAGCCCGGAAGTTGTTACCACCGATAAGGCCACTACCGGCTTCAAGGGCGCCATGGCGACTTTCGATGCCACGCGGCCCATCGTCGCCGCGCAGGCTATCGGTCTGGCACGCGCCGCGCTGGAATTACTCAAGGAGATGCTGGCCGAGCGGGGTGTCACGATCCGCTATGGATTGCCGCGCCAGAAGTTGACATCTGTTGAAAAAGATGTGATCGAAATGGAAATCCTGCTGCGTTCGGCCTGGTGGCTGGTACTCAAGGCGGTCTGGATGATGGACAACGGCAAGCCGAACTCGCTGGAGTCCTCGATGTGCAAAGTCCGCGCCGGCGACGTGGTCAACAGGATCACCCAGAAGGCCGTGGAGATCATGGGGCCGCTCGGTTACAGCCGCGAGTATCTGCTGGAGAAGTGGTTCCGGGATGCCAAGATCAGCGACATCTATGAGGGCACCGGCCAGATCAACCGGCTGGTGGTGGCGCGGCAGATTCTGGGCTACCGCTCGAGTGAGTTAAGATAAATTTTCCCTCACCCCAACCCTTCTCCCATTAGGAGAGGGGCAAGGGGTGAGGGTAGTGAGGAGGAAAAATGATCTACAGGGACGATGGGTGCGGCTCTCGCCGCGCACCTGGCCAACGTAGGCGTGCCGGTGACGCTGTTGGACATTGTTCCGAACAAACTCAAGCCTGAGGAAGAGGCGGCGAAACTGACGCTGAAGGCTAAGGCGGTACGCAACCGCATCGTCACCGAGGGCTGGGACCGGTGTGTCAAAGCCCGCCCGGCCAACTTGATGGCGTCCAATTTGGCGACACTCGTTAAACTGGGAAACCTCGAAGACGATTTCGATGCCATCGCCAAAGCCGATTGGATCGTCGAAGCCATTGTCGAGAACCTGAAAATCAAGCAGGATTTGATGACGCGCGTGGACGCCATCCGCAAGCCAGAGGCCATCATTACCACCAACACATCCGGCATCCCGATTAAGGAAATTGCCGAGGGCCGCTCGAAGGGCTTCAAGCAGCACTTCCTGGGTACGCACTTCTTCAACCCGCCGCGCTATTTGAAGCTGCTGGAAATCATCCCAACCAGCGACACCCTGCCCGCGGTGACCAAGTTCATGGCCTGGTTCGGGGAGTTCCGGCTGGGCAAAGGTATCGTCCTGTGCAAGGACACTCCCAACTTCATCGGCAACCGCGTAGCCTTCGGGACGGGCGCGTTCGCCTTGAATTACATCCTTGAAAACGGCTACACTATAGATGAGGTGGATGCGCTTACCGGGCCCTTGATGGGCCACCCCAAAACGGCTACCTTCCGGCTGATAGATTTGGTCGGCGTGGACGTGTGGGAGCACGTTGGCACGAACCTGAAAGAAGCCATCCCACACGACAAATATGCCATGCCATCCCTGACGGCTGAAAGGCCGACCAAACTTGTGCATACCTTGATCGAGCGTGGCTGGCTGGGCAACAAGACGAAAGTCGGCTTCTATAAGGAAGTCCGCACCGATGAAGGTAAAAAGGAGTTCTGGTCACTTGACCTGAAGACGCTGGAACATGCGGCTCCGTCCAAGCCGCGCTTCGACTCAGTCGGGAAGGCGAAGGATATTGATGGCCTGGGCGAACGGTTGAAAGTGATCCTGGGCGAACCCGACCGCGCCGCGCAATTAATAAAGGCGCTCACCTTCCAGGGACTCCAGTATGCCTCGGTCATCATCCCTGAAGTTGCCGATACGCCCAAGCCGATTGATGATTCCGTTCGGTGGGGCTTCATGCACGAGGCCGGGCCGTTCGAAATTTGGGATATGCTGGGGGTCCAGGAAACGGCCAGGCAGATGAAAGCCGCGGGTTTCACTCCCGCTGGTTGGGTGGCGGACATGCTCAAGTCCGGGTTTGAATCGTTCTACAAG
>JAPLGV010000441.1 GCA_026389975.1 Chloroflexota bacterium | reverse complement strand
TGCAGGATTTGAACCCTCAACCAAGCGGAGTGAAAAGGCTTCCTATGGGACTACAGAATGGGGCATAAAGAAATGGCCTGACGGTCGGTCAGACAAGCCGCCACCAACCACAAAACACCCATTGACACGATAGCTAATCTTCGCATTATCGTGTGCTGTTAGTGTCGCCGAAAGAATCGGTTTATCGCCCCAAACTTACCTAGCCAGTTCGTTAGGCGGCTCGTCAATTGTGCAGATATTCGTCAGTGGGCAGAGAGCGTTCTGGTAAATTCAGAGCAAATTATGCGTAAAGAGGATAATACGGCATAGCTCTTGTGGCTTCTCTATTTTGTAGAATCTGGGGGGCCTAACAACCGCTTGCACACCGACGCGGCGCTTCGCGCCTCAGTGGACGGGCGCTCAGGGTTCGCGTAGTTTTTGTCTCAACATTGGTTTCAGGCCGACGTCCGCGCCGCGCGGGTGAAGCGGACGTTGGGCGGCAGCCTGGGCTCGATCTACATCCAAAAGGGCAATCTGAAACCGGGACTCTTGTCGTCAGGTTATTCGAGTTTTCCTGTCGTCAGCGCCATTTTGACCTCGCCGATGGCTTTGGTGATCTGGATCTCGCGCGGGCAGGCCAGGGTGCAGTTGAAGACGGTATGGCAGCGGTAAACGCCCCACACCTCGTTCAGGATCTTGAGGCGCTCAGAGGCAGCCTGGTCGCGACTGTCAAAGATAAAGCGGTGAGCCGCTACGGTGGCGGCCGGGCCGGCGTATTTCTCATTGGCCCAGAAGGACGGGCAGGAGGTGGTGCAGCAGGCGCACAGGATGCACTTGGTGGTGTCATCGAAGAGGAGGCGCTGCTCGGCGCTTTGGGTGCGTTCCTTTTCCGGTTCGGGGTCATCGTTGATGAGCCAGGGTTTGACGGAGCGGTAGTGCTCAAAGAAGGCTGCATGTCCACGATCAGGTCCTTGATGACACGCAGACCGAGCAGGGGTTGAACGGTGATCTTCGTGCCGGTGTCGCGGACGAGGGTTTTGCAGGCCAAACGGTTGAACCCGTTAATGCGCATTGCATCGGACCCGCAGATGCCGTGTGCACACGATCGGCGGAAGGACAACGTCCCGTCCTGGTAACCTTTCACCTTTTCGAGCAGGTCCAGTACACGGTCGGTCTCAACGGCCTCCAGTTTGTAGGACTTGTAGGAGGGTTTCTTATCCTTTTCAGGGTTGTAGCGGAAGACTTTGATTGTTACTTCCATATCAGCCTCCTAGTAAGTCCGTACCTTCGGCTCATATTTGGTGATAACGACCGGCTTGTATTTCAGGTCAATCTTGCCGTTCTCGCCTACCCAGGCCAGGCTGTGCTTGAGCCAGTTCTTGTCATCGCGGTCGGGATAGTCCTCACGGGAATGGCCACCCCGGCTCTCGGTTCGGGCGATGGCCGAGACGGTGGTCACCTCGGCCAGGTCGAGCAGGTTGCCCAATTCCCAGACGTTTAACAGTTCCATGTTGAAGATTTTGCCGGTATCGGTCACGGTGACGTGCTTGTAGCGCTCTTTGAGTTCACGCACCACCTTCAGGGCATTTTCCATGCCCTTGCCGGAACGGAAGATACCCATATCGTCGAACATCACTTTCTTCATCGTGGTGGCGATGTCGAAGGCGTTTTCCTTGCCGTCGGCGTTGCGGATGTGCTCAAACTGGGAACTGGCGAATTCGGTCGGATCGGCGGGCAGGGGTTGGAAAGAAGCGCCTTTGGCGAACTCGGCGGCGCGCAGGCCGGCATACTTGCCGAAGACCACGATGTCGAGAAGGGAGTTGCAACCCAGGCGGTTCGCCCCATGGACCGAGACGCAGGCGCACTCCCCCGCGGCATACAAGCCGGGGACGGTGGTGTTCTTCTCGTCCAGGATGGTTTCACCGTATTTGTTAGTCGGGATGCCGCCCATGGCGTAGTGTGCGGTCGGCTGAATGGGCATGGGTTGGGTGACCGGGTCGACGCCCAGGTAGGTGCGGCAGAAGTCAATGATGTCGGGCAGTTTTTGGAGGATCTGCTCGGCGGTGACGATGTAGGGCGAACCGTCGGGGTTGGTGCGGCCATCTATAGCGGCAAATTTATTTACGGTCTCAGGGCGAACGTCGAGATAAACGTAGTTTTTCCCGTTGATGCCGCGCCCGTCGCGGATTTCCATGTAAATGGCGCGGCTGACCACGTCACGCGAGGCCAGGTCTTTGACCCTGGGGGCGTATTTCTCCATGAAGCGCTCGCCCTTGTCGTTGATCAGGATGCCGCCCTCGCCGCGCACGCCTTCGGTAATGAGGATGCCGAGTTTGTATATGCCGGTAGGGTGGAACTGGAAGAATTCCAGGTCTTCGAGCGGCAGGCCGCGCCGCATGATGACGGCGGGGCCGTCGCCCGTGAAGGCGTAAGCGTTGGATGTAATTTCCCAGATGCGGCCATGCCCGCCGGTGGCGAAGATGATGGCTTTGGCGTGGAAGGTTTGCAGTTCGCCGGTGGCAAGTTCGATGGCAACCACACCTGCCGCGGCGCCATTGACCATCAGCAGGTCCACCACCTGGAATTCGTCGAAGAAGTTGACGTTGTTCTTCATGCACTGCTGGTACAGGGTCTGCAAAATCATGTGACCGGTGCGGTCGGCGGCATGGCAGGCGCGCCGGACCGGTTTGCCGCTCTCGTTGTTGGTGTGCCCGCCAAAGGGACGCTGTGCGATGTTGCCCTCCGGAGTGCGGTCGAAGGGCAGTCCCATATGTTCCAGTTCGTAGACAATGCCGGGCGCTTCGCTGGTCATGAGTTCGATGGCGTCCTGGTCGCCGAGGTAGTCGGAGCCTTTGACGGTATCGTAGCAATGCCAGGCGGGAGAGTCCTGTTCGATGTTGCCGAGGGCGGCGGCAATGCCGCCCTGAGCGGTTCCGGTGTGCGACCGGGTGGGGTAAAGTTTGGTGATGATGGCTGTCTTGGCTGTCCTGGAAGCATACAGACCGGCCATCAAACCTGCTCCGCCTGCGCCAACGACGATCACTTCAAATTGATGGGTTTTCATGCTGCTGCTCCTAGGATGTCAAGATCACGTAGATGCCGATGGCGCTCATGAGCACCCAGACTAGGAAAACCAGGCCGCGCAGTAAATTGCGTACCCAGGTACGGGAGATGTAATCTTCCAGTACATTGAGCAGGCCGTGCAATCCATGTGCCCCGGCAAAAAAGAGCATCAAGATGCCCATCACTTGCCAGAAGATGCCTTTCCAGACTTCAACATCTGGAACATTGGTATTGGCAACGTGGTTTGGGTTTGGCATGAAAGCCCAACGCATCAAATCGGCCACAGTCATGTTCTGACGGGCGCTCATGAGCAGAGCGGCTATGATTCCTACAATGGCAAGCAGGTACATTGCCAGGGCAGAGAGGCGTGTAAAGAGCCACATTAGATAGTCAAAATGGAAGCCGCGCTGTGGAGCAGTTCTCGGTTTCGTTTTCATCTACTAGCCTCCCAATCCACCGCGGATAATGACGATAAGCACGATACCGTAAATGGGCAGGAAAACAAACCATTCCAGCCAGATGGCTTCGCGCTGGTATTCAATCAACACCGGCCACAGGTCCAGGATGACGATGCGCAGACCATTGATGGTATGGAACAGCGCACAGAAGAAGATGAATATCTGGAAGAGCCAATGCTCGTAGATGGTGTTGATGAAGATCCCGGCACTCGTCCCCCAGGCCTGGTTGGAGAGGAAGGACGCCAGAATGTGCAGTGCGACGAAGATGACGATACCCAGGCCACCAATCCTGTGCAGGATATAAGTCAACATCGGGCCTTTCCCTTGATATCGCAGGCCTTCCATGAGGCCAACATTCCTTTTGAGACCCATCTACGCCTCCTTAAAACGATATGTCATTCCCTGGTACGAGGAGATTGCTTCGCCAAAGAGTGGCTCGCAATGACACTGTGTTGCGAGGAGACTGGTTGCCCATCCCCTCTCCCGGAAATACACCGGGACAAGATTCTGGAAGAGCACCGGGACGGTGTCTGCGGGTACGCCGTCCCCTAGCGGGGATGATTCCCGGAAGAGCACCGGGACGATGTCGTCGCCGATACGAGGCTACTCGCGGGTACGCCGTCGTCGCCGCTACGCGGCTCCTCGCAGCGACAGAAGAATTTTAACATGGTATATTATCCCATCCTCGTTTCTTTAGTTAAAAGTGACAATACTCATGGATTATTCATTCCAGACATCCTCTTGGGGATGGATGAATCGTCTTTATAATGATGAGTCTACTGCAAAAAGGTCTTTAACACGAAGGACACGAAGTAAACAAAGGATAAGTGATAAAGGCTTTTCCTTCGTGACCTTTGTGTTTAGATGGTTTTTGCAGTAGAGTCAATGATACTAAGTGGATTTCTAGTTTTCTTATTGTACAATCCATCCCATATCAGGAGGTTCGCATGGCAGGTTCTCATCA
>JAPLGV010000007.1 GCA_026389975.1 Chloroflexota bacterium | reverse complement strand
GTATCCAACAGTTGACCGCTCTCCAGCTTATTCAGGTCTCTGACAATTTCTGCCAGGTCGGCCGGGTGCAGTTCATGGAGTTTCTCCGCCGGGACGCGCAAATGCATCTCCTGGTCGCGGCGCATCAGTTCCACATCGTCCCAGGCAATCCCTTTCTTCTTGAGATGACTGCTCAGAAAATGCGCCAACCCGACCAACCCCAACCGGCGCAAAATCCCCACCCATGAAACATCCACATTGCTGACATAGATTGTCCCGTTGACGCGCACCAGTTCCACGTCATTGACGCGCACCACGCGCGCCCCTTCCGTGTCAATAATCTGCTTATCCAGCACATCGCGGGAAAGCAGGATATCATCCTCTTTCAATTCAAATAACGGGGCATCGTTTAACCGGTATTTCAACGGGATGACCGGTGAGAGCAGAGCCGCCACCGCTGCGAAAGGCAGGATCCGCGTCCCGCCCTTACCTTCAATCGCCACAGCCTCGATTAACGGGTGGGGGAATTCTGCCCAGGCTCGCACGATTACATCTGTTAATTTGCCAACAGCTATCCCGTCCAGATCAGTGACGGGGCGTCCAATAATTTCGCTCAAGTAAGCCATAATTCACCTCCAGAAAACAGGGGACTGTGTAAGCAGTAGAATATGGCGGAAATACGAAATGCTACATAGAAGCAAAACGCCGCCTGATTCACCAACAGAAGGCGGCGTTTTTTGGACCTGCTACCAGAATACCATCCATTTGGCTGGTACTCCCCGAAAAAACATTTTACCAATCCGAGGTAAGGTGATGCGCGGACGTACGCCGCACACCTGGTCCAATAATTGCGCTTTCTGCCAGTGCGTTATCGTATATAGCGGAATACCATCAGCGTCCACGCGATCACCTCCTTTCATTGTGCAATGCGATTTGGCAAAGCCATGCCCGTGCTGGAACCGGGACTACCGTGCACAAAACAGAAAAACCTCCGGCATATCAGGAGGTTTTGAAAACATGAGTGCAACCCACGGGCAACCCGTGGGCACCTCCTGGTTGAGCTTTGGCACTGCGCATCGTAGGGGACTTGCTCCCAGCCACTTTGAGCGGGGCCTTAATCCGGCCCGGCTTGGTCTATCCCTTGGCGTCTTTCGACGTTTCGGGACAATGGCCTGTTTATCACGCAGACGCCTCGCCTAACGAGGTATTTAGTTATGATGGGAGGATACACCCGCCCCCCGTAACCCGTCAAGGAGGAAAAATGACCTTTTCGTGTTAAACAATAGACTCCCATTCTGGGAGTCTCTCTGTCGGGGCGGGCGGAGTTGAACCGCCGACCTCTGCGTCCCGAACGCAGCGCTCTAACCGGACTGAGCCACGCCCCGAACAAGCAAGGCGGGATTATACCCGCCCGCCACCGATTTGACAAGCCGTTTGCGGTATAATTCCTTCGCTAATTCGTTTACCCCGTAGGGGCACAGCCGCGCTGTGCCCCTACCGCGTGAGGACAAATATGGTAGAACCCGAACCCATCGGCCAGACCCCGGAACCCGTCAAACAGAATATCGGCACCGTCCAGATGGCGGATATTGACGAAACCATGCGCACGGCGTATCTCGATTACGCCATGTCCGTTATCGTTGCCCGCGCCCTGCCGGATGCCCGCGATGGATTGAAACCTGTCCACCGCCGCATCCTGTACGCCATGCAGGATATGGGCATTCGCGCCAACACGGCTTTCAAGAAATCCGCCCGTATCGTCGGTGAAGTGCTGGGCAAATACCACCCGCACGGCGACTCAGCGGTCTATGAGTCGATGGCACGCATGGCCCAGGATTTCTCCATGCGCTACCTGCTAGTGGATGGTCAGGGCAACTTCGGTTCGGTGGACGGCGACGCCCCGGCTGCCATGCGTTACACCGAAGCCCGCCTGCACAAGATGGCCGAGGAACTGCTGACCGACCTCGATAAAAACACGGTGGACTTCACCGACAACTTCGACGGTTCACTCCAGGAACCAACCGTCCTCCCCTCTCGTATCCCCAACCTGCTGCTCAACGGCTCGTCAGGTATTGCCGTCGGCATGGCCACCAACATTCCTCCACACAACTTGAAAGAGGTGGCCGCGGCCCTGATCTACCTCATCAACAATTATGACACGATGGACGATGTACCCATCGAGTTCCTGATGAAATTCATCCCGGGACCCGACTTCCCCACCGGCGGCATCATCGTCGGGACGGAAGGCATCGAAGCCGCTTATGGGTCCGGGAAGGGGCGCATCGTTCTGCGCGGCAAAGCCCACATCGAAGAGATGGCCGGCAACCGGCACCGCATCGTTATCACCGAAATCCCTTACCAAGTCAACAAATCCACGCTGATCGAGCGCATCGCCGACCTGGTGCGCGTTGAAAAAGTAGACACCATCTCGGACCTGCGGGATGAGTCTGACCGGCGCGGCATGAGCATCGTCATCGAACTTAAGCGCGGCGCCCAACCAAAAAAAGTGCTCAACCAGCTTTACAAATATACATCGCTCCAGACTACCTTCGGCGTCCAGATGCTGGCGCTGGTGAACGGCGAGCCGCGTCTTCTGCCGCTCAAGAAAGCCTTGCAAATTTTCCTCGAGCACCGGCAGTTGGTCATCACCCGCCGCACGCAGTTCGAGTTGGAAAAGGCGCGCGCCCGTGCCCACATCCTCGAGGGACTGACGCTTGCGCTCAACAACCTGGACGCTGTCATCCAGACCATCAAAGAGTCGCCGGATGCCGATACGGCCAAAGAGCGCTTAATGAAGCGCTTCAAATTATCCGAACTCCAGGCCCAGGCCATCCTCGACATGCAGTTGCGTCGTCTGGCTGCCCTCGAGCGCCAGAAAATCGAAGATGAGTACAAGCAGGTCAAAGGACAGATCGCCCACTTCGAAGACCTGCTTGGCCATCCCAAGAAGATCCTGACCCTTATCGAGGATGACCTGCGCGAACTTTCGGATAAGTACGGCGACGAGCGCCGCACGCACATCGCCGCCGAGGCCGTCGAAAACCTGAGCGAATCGGACCTTGTACCTGATGAGGCCGTCCTGATCTCGCTCACCGCCCGCGGCTACGTCAAGCGCGTCGCCGCAACCGCCTACCGTTCCCAAGGCGCTGGCGGTAAGGGCGTCACCGGTCACGCCACGAAAGAAGAAGACGAAGTCTTGAACCTGATCCCGGCCCGCTCGCTGGACACAATGCTGTTCTTCTCCGACCATGGCAAGGTCTACTCCGAGAAGGTCTATCAGATCCCGGATGCCGATCGTACCACCAAAGGCATCCCGCTGGTCAATGTCCTGTCGCTGGATGCAGGTGAGGTCGTCACAGCCGCCCTCTCCGTTCCGAACTTCGAGGCCGCAGGATATATTACACTGGCTACCCGTAACGGAAAAATCAAACGCATGGCTCTCTCCGAGCTCGCCGCGGTCCGACCCTCTGGCATCATTGCCATCGGTCTGGAAGACGGCGACGAACTCGGCTGGGCGCGCCTGACGCACGGCGGCAACGAAATCATATTGGTCACCGAACAGGGCAAGGCCCTGCGCTTCGCCGAAGACAAAGTCCGCAGTATGGGCCGCAGCGCCGGCGGCGTGACCGGCATCAAACTATCCGACAAAGATAAAGTCACCAGCATGGAAGTAATTGAAAAAGGCGGTGACCTGGTACTGGTTACCACGCAGGGGTACGGTAAACGCACTTCGCTGACAGAATACCCGGCCAAAGGTCGCGCCACCGGCGGCGTGCAGACCATCGCCAAAGGCGTGGCAGATAAGATCGGCATCATCGCCGCCGCGCGTGTCGTCCAGGAAGCGGACGATCTGACCATCATTTCTGCCAACGGCATGGTTCTGCGCATGAAGGTCAAGGATGTAAAGCACGCCGGGCGCGCCACCCGCGGCAATCACATGATGAATGTCAAGGAAGGCGACCGGGTGGCTTCCATCGCCCGCATCGCCACCGCTGAACTCAAACGCGTCGGTGTAAAAACCAACGGCGAACCGGCCCCGGACCCGGGAACGCAGTTTGAAATGCCATTGAAATAATTCTATCGTCAGTTGGCAAGCCGGCGGGCCATTCACAAACAAAATGCGGTGCTTATCAGGGCACCGCATTCATTTATTTATGGTGGTATGCTGGTGATATCAGAAATCTAAAATATTAACGGTAGGACTATCTTCCCGGAAATCAACAGGAACATCGCCCCCAGCAAACTGACTATAATCAAAAGCATCACTGCCAGGGTAAAACGCTGCGGGGCAGTCATGCCGATGATCTGGTCAAAGCTGCGGCGCGGTTTGGGCGCGTTGGGATCCAGCGGTTCTTCTTCTTCCTGGAAAGAAGCCTGGTCACGCAAATTATCAAGCATAGGTCACCTCATCAGCAAGAATGCCGACACCAGCAAGGCAAATTGCAAACTTATCCTATAAAAGTATATCACAAGACCGGACGCAGATGCACTTCCCCAAATTGTACCGTGAAGATTTGCCCGGTATGGGAACGCAGACGCAGACTCCCATCCCGCTCCAGCCCTTCAACCTGTCCCGTTCTCGCGGGGACTCCCTCCGCCCAAATTTCCACCTGCTCCCCACGGAAAGCCAGATGGTTTCCCCAGGCATTGGGAAAAACATCCTTCGTCAGCAGACCGCGCCAGTAGAGCAAGGCTTGGAGAACGTCTCTGAGCAAAGTCAGCCGGTCCACACTCTTTCCCATTTCGGCTTCGATACTGGTCGCAGGAAAATTTAGCTGGTCAGATGGCGGGACCGCTTCAGGTTTAACGTTCACCCCGATCCCCAGGACGATGCTATCCGCTTTTTCTCCCATCCAGACAGCCTCAGCCAATACGCCACAGACTTTGCGGTGGTTGAGCAAAACATCATTAGGCCACTTGATTTCCGGATGCAATCCGCGCATCCCCAATGCCTCGCAAACCGCCATCGCCCCCAACCCGGAGAATAACGGCACGGATTGTTCTTCGCCCGGTAAGGGCCGAAGCACGAGACTGAATGCCAGCGCTGTCCCCGGCGGAGTAAACCAGCGGCGGTCGCCGCGGCCGCGGCCGGATGTCTGCTCCTCGGCGCAGACCAGTGCCAGGTCAGGTGCGCCATCGGCGGCCCAGGCCAGGGCTACATCGTTCGTAGAACCAGTCTGCTCAAAGGTTCGCAAACCGCCCAGCGGAATATCTGATAGTGTCTTGCGGAGGATGCGTTCGTCCATAACAAAAGAGGCCTGACGGGTTTTGTAAATCCATCAGATCTGACTATTCTACGGCGCCGGAAGAACGTACCAGGGGTTCTGGTAGCCGCCGCCCTGACGGGTTTCAAAGTGCAGGTGGGCGCCAAAAGAGTTGCCGGTATTCCCGGCCAGACCTATCAGCTGACCAGCATAGACAGCCTGACAAGGCACAACGTTGATCTGGCTCAAGTGGCCGTACACAGTCACCCAACCGTTACCATGGTCAATCATGACCACATTGCCATAACCGCCATTCCAACCGCCCTGAGCGATGGTCACTACGCCGGCATCCGCAGCCCAGACCGATGCCCCCTCCCCGGCGGCAATGTCAATCCCAAGATGGCCCGACCAGTATTCGTTGCCAGAGACAGAATGGTTGCCAGTCGGCCAGACGAAGGCTCCGCTCCCCACCGGACCACCGCCACATGCCGCCCCGCCGATCGAGGCCGTGCCCGAGCGCCCGCGCGCCACTGTGGGGATGAGCCACTGAACAAACTCTCGGTGTCCGCCGGGAACCATTACATACGTATCTGGTTTAATATCGGGATTGGTCAAGTCAATATTATTTCCCGGCCAGTTCAAAATATCATCCACGCTGGCTTCAAACTTTCGGGCAATCGCATCTAAGGTATCCCCCTCCTGCCACTTATAATAGACACCGTCCGTGGACGGGATATTCAGCTTCTGCCCAACGCGGAGGCTGTCCGGGCTGTCCTGCAGCGTGTCGTAATTGGCCCACAATAAAGTTTCCGGTTTGATATTATGCACTTTGGCTATGCCAAAAACGGAATCGCCGCGCACAACTGTGTATTCGACAATATTATAATTAGTGCTCGAGGAAATCTCCGTCTTAAGCACGATATGCCGAACGATGGCTTGCGCACCGGCATCCAACCCTATCGTAGTGGGAAGGGATGTGGGCGCTCCTTCTTCAGTTGGAGTCGGTTCAGGCGCGGCAGAGACCTGCTGAGGAGTAATCTTCCAGAACGTGAAGCCCAACAGCACGGCAACTACAAGCGCCGTCACTCCCCAGGAAATACCGTTAAAAAGCCGGGGAGATCTGGCTAATTTACCAAATAAGTTCATAGACCTTCCGTCAGAGTTTCCAGAAATTCCTGGTTATTCTTGGTTTTGGAGATGCGCTGTAAAAGTGCCTCGGTTGCCACCGCCGAATCCATACCGGCCCCCTGCGGCGGTGGGGACACCATCTGGATATACATGCGGCGCATGGTCCAAACACGCTGAAGAATATCCGGGCCGAGCAGCAAATCTTCGCGGCGGGTGGAAGAACGCTCGATGTCCACAGCCGGGAAGATGCGGCGTTCCTGAAGTTTACGCGTCAGGATCAATTCCATGTTGCCGGTGCCCTTGAACTCTTCGTAGACCACATCGTCTAGGCGGGAACCGGTTTCCACCAGGCAGGTGGCAATGATGGTCAGCGAGCCGCCTTCTTCGATGTTACGCGCCGCCCCGAAGAAATGCTTGGGCGGATACAAAGCTGAGGGGTCCATACCACCTGAAAGCGTGCGCCCCGATGGGCTGACAACCAGGTTATAAGCACGCGCCAGGCGGGTGATGGAGTCCACCAGAATAACCACGTGGCGGCCAATCTCGGTCAGGCGCTTGGCCCGGTCGAGGACGATTTCGGCTGTGCGGACATGGGAGGTAACCGGCTCGTCGAAAGTCGAGGCTACCACTTCGGCATCTACTGAGCGGTCCATATCGGTAACTTCTTCCGGACGTTCCCCGATCAAGGCAACCATCAGAGTCACATCCGGGTATTGCGTAGAAATCGCGTTGGCGATCTGTTTCAGGATGGTGGTCTTACCAGCTTTGGGCGGTGAGACAATCAGCCCACGCTGGCCGCGCCCAATGGGAACGATCAGGTTGATCAGGCGGGTGGCGAGGATATCACCCCTGGTTTCCAGGTCAAAGCGCCGGTCGGGAAAGATCGGGGTAAGGTCCTCGAAGCGCGGCCGCCGGCGGGCCTCTTCCGGATCAATCCCGTTGACAGATTCAACTTTGATCAGGCCATAGTGCCGCTCTGATTCGCGCGGCGGGCGGACATGGCCGATCACCAAGTCGCCGGAGCGCATTTCATAGCGCCTGAGCTGTGCCTGCGAGACGTAAACATCGTCTTCGCCAATGTTGTAGCGCGCCGAGCGTAGGAAACCGAGGCCTTCGCTCATGATCTCAAGGATACCGCCGCGCATGTCGATGCCCTGCTGGGCCGCCTCCGCCTGACAGATGCCCAGGATGAGGGCTTCTTTTTTCAGGCGCTGGGCATTTGGCACGTTGAATTCCTTGGCCATGCTGCGCAATTCAGCCAAGGGTTTATTTTCGAGTTCAAGAATGTCCATTTCGCTTTCTCAAGGTGTGGTTTGAAAGATGGGAATAGTCTGAGGACAAGCGCCCCCAGGGCGGGCTTGTTTGGGTAATTTGATTTTAAGAAGTTGGGTAAGGGTTCAGATAAATCAACTTGTCATCCTGACAGGATGAACCAAGCGGTCAAGTTCGTGCGGATTATAGCATGTAACCATAGGTGGTGCAAGCGGTTCATGCCCCAGTTCTGTCAGACAGAATGCGGTTCTGCAAATCCCATAGACGGCGGTAGAGACCGCCCACAGCAAGCAGTTTGGCATGGGCGCCTCTCTCGATAATGTGTCCGTGGTCAAGTACAAGGATTTCATCCATATTCTCCAGCCCCGCCAGCCGGTGGGTGATGAGCAGGAGTGACTGGCGGAGCGTCAGCGTGAAAAGCATATCGAGGATAAGCCGCTCGGTGAGCGGGTCAAGGTTGGCGGTTGGTTCATCGAGCAGGAAGATGGGAGCATTTTTCAGCAAGGCACGCGCAATCGCCAGCCGCTGGCGTTCCCCACCACTGAGGCGAAAACCGCGTTCGCCGATGATCGTTTCATAACCCTTCGGCAACCCAACAATGAATTCATGGATTTGCGCCCGTTGCGCGGCGTTCTGGACATCGGACTCGGTCGCCGTTGGCCGGGCCAGGAGCAAATTCTGACGGATGGTATCGTTAAAGAAATACGTCCGCTGGGAGATGAAGCTGACCAGCCGCCGCACATCCTCCTGGGCAAATTCGTGAAAGTCGCGGCCATCCAGCAAAATCCGGCCCTGCGAGTAGTCCCAGAAGCGCAGCAGAAGATTCGCCAGCGTGGACTTCCCCGCTCCACTTGGCCCGACGATGGCAATCCGTTTTCCGGGAGCCAGTTGGAAAGTTATATCCTGCAGAGCAGGCTGGGATTGGCCGGGGTAAGAAAACGCGAGATTTGTTATTCGTAATTCGTGATTGGTGGGGGATTCGGACAACGGATCGCGACTAATGGATAACGATTCTCGAACCATCGGTTGCGCATCCACCATTTCGAACAGCCTCCGGGCGGATTGCAGGCTGGACGAAAGCGTCTGTGCGGCAAGCGGGAGCGGTATGACTGCCTCGAACCCAGCCAAAGCCGACAGAGTCAGCACGGCCAGCATCATGCCGGAGACCTGTCCCGTCGCGACCAGTGGAATGGTAAGCGCCAGCACTGCCAGCATCCCCAAGTTCACCAACAGGGTGGTCAGGGCACTGGAAAATCCGGTAAGCGAGGCGAGATGCCGTTGGGTCTGGCCGTAGGCTTTTCCGTCTTCTACAAGACTCTCGGAGTAGTCGGTCCCACGGCCAAAAACGAGTAAATCCGCCAGGCCCAGGATGCCGTCTACCAGGCGGGCCTGGAGTGCGGCACGGCGGGAGACAAGCTCGGTCCCGGCGCGGCGGCTGAGGGTCCAGGAGAGCAGTGGTACGCCAACCCCAAGCACGAGCGTAAATGCCAGGTAGATCCAAGCCAGGTACAGGTCATACCGGCCAAAGAAAATCGTCATCCCGGCCGCAATGACCGTCGCCACCAGCGGTGGGGAGACCACGCGCACATAAAAGTTCTCCAAAGTTTCCACGTCGGTGACGATGCGGGAGAGCAAGTCGCCGGAGCGGTACTGCATCAGCCGGGCCGGAGCGAGTGGTTCCAGCGCCCGGTAGAACCAGGCGCGCAGGCGGGCAAGCAGGCGGAAGGTTACGTTGTGGGAAGCCAGGCGTTCCGCGTAGCGGAAGACGCCGCGCGCAATCCCGAAGAAACGCACCCCAACGATGGCGACCTGTAATGTGCCTAGCTGCGGGTGCAGCGCGGCAGCCGAAATCAGGAAAGCGGATGTGCCCATCAGACCGACATTGCTCCCAACCGTCAGCACGCCGAGCAGCACCGAAAGCGCCACCCAGCCCCAGGATCCATTCAAGAAATGCAACAGGCGGAAACCAATTGGTAGTTGGTGTTTGACTGTAGAGTCCTGCCTGTTGGATTCAGAATCGTACAGGCTCGAGGACTCAAACCCATTATTTACTTCCTGCTTTAGTGATTGGGTGGATAAGGTCGTTGTTTCCCCGGCAGCGCCTACCAGCCGGGAATAGATACCGCCCTGCGCCAGCAGTTCGCGATGCGTACCTTCTTCCGCCAGACGGCCCTGCTCCAGAACGAAAATCCGGTCGGCTCGAAAAACAGTGTTCAACCGGTGAGCGATGGTGATGACAGTGCGCCCGCGCATCAGGTCGTGCATGGCGGACTCCACCAGCATCTCTTGCTCCGGGTCCAGGCTGGAGGTTGGTTCGTCTAGGATCAAAATGGGAGCATTTTTCAGGAATGCCCGCGCCAGGGCCAGACGTTGGGCCTGCCCGCCGCTGAGACGGGCGCCTTCTTCGCCAACGACGGTCCCGTACCCCTGTGGCAGGGACTGGATAAACTCATCCAGGTGCGCGGCCCGGGCCGCGGCTACAAGTTGCTCGTCAGTGGCATCCGGTCGCGCCAGGCGCAGGTTGGCGGAAACCGTGTCATGGAAAAGATACGGATTCTGGGGGACCCAGGCGATTAGTCTGCGCCAGGTTTCGAGTGAAAATATAGATAATGGTTCATGGTTAATGGTGATTTGCCCGCCGTCTGGATGGATAAATCGCAGCAGCAGCGCGGCCAGTGTACTTTTCCCTGCACCGCTCATACCGACCAGGGCAATCTGCTCCCCGGCATGGATTTCCAACGTAATGTCTCGCAGGGCAGGCACAGTCTCCCCTGGGTATCCGTAGGAGAGATTTTCAAATGCAATCATGGAAGCAGGTAAAAAGGAGATCAGGCGAGAGTCCTGATTCCTAATCCCTGATCCCTGATCACCTGAAACGGGCGCATCCAATATCTCAAAAATCCGCCGCGCGGCGGTCGTCCCCGACATCCCGGCGTGGAAGCGCAGACCGAGCATCCGTAGCGGGATATAAAACTCCGGAGCCAGGAGCAGCAGGAAAAAGGCCTGCTGGAAGGCAATATGTCCGTAGAGCAGGCGCAGACCCACTTCCACTGCCACCACCGCCGTGCTGACCGTGGCCACCAGTTCAAGCACCAGCGCCGAAAGGAAGGTGACGCGCAGGACACTCAAGGTTACGTCGCGGAAGCGGTTGCTGGCTTCGGCAATCGAGTTGGCGTGCTCCTTGCTGCGGCCCAGTTCCTTAAGTGTGGTCAGCCCCTGCAGGCTGTCGAGGAAATGGGCGCTCAGTCGGCTGAGCGTATCCCACTGGCGTTTGGTCAGCGTTTCAGCGGTTTTTCCGATCAGGTACATGAAGACTGGAATGAGCGGCGCGGTCAGCAGGAGCACAATGCCCGAAAGCGCATCGCGGGGAAAGACGACCATCAGAATGGAAAGCGGGACAAGCGCGGCGATGACTAACTGTGGCAGATATTGGCTGAAATAGGCGTCCAGCGTCTCAACCCCCTCGACCGCCGCGTTGACCAGTTCTCCGGTGCGCTCGCTGCGGGTGTAAGCCGGGCCAAGACTCAGGATTTTATCAAATAGCCGCTGGCGCAGATCGCTCTTGACGCGCACCGCCACTGCGTTGGCGCTGACTTCGCTCCCCCAGGCCAGCAAGGCCCGCAAGAAGATTACAAAGAGCAGGATGCGGAGTAAACCCGTCACATCCGGCAAAGACTGTCCGCCCAGGAAAATCCCGTCCACGAAGCGGCTGAGGCCGGCTGCCTGCCCGATGGTCAACAAACCAGTCAGGAGTCCGGAAAGAACCGTAGCCGCCAGGGCAAGGCGGCTGTCGCGGGCAAGAGTCAGCAGGCGATGGGTGATGCCTGGCAATGCCTACCTTACCATCCAGAAATTACCGACAAAAATGCGCAGGAGCGTATCGGCCAGCAGGCCCAGGAGGAACAGGTTCTCGAATAGGCGGTTATGGTAGAAGGCAAAGCCAGAGAACCAGGTGGGCCAGCCCGGCCATTCCTTGGGCGGTTCGACCGGACGCGGTTTGGTCAGTACGCCCACGGCATACAGTAGGCGTTTCCCGGCCAGAAAAACGATGAGCATCACCGGCGTGAAATAACATGGCACGAAGACCAGATAGAGGATGACGGCGTAAATCAGGATGAACACAGCGATATTAACGTAGCGCGCCGCCTTTTCCCCAATCCTGACCGGCAGCGTACCGACACCTTTTTTCTTATCCTCCGCGAACTTGTCAATGTGCTTGCCGATATTGATGCTGACCACGCTCAAGCCAAACGGGACGCCCGCCAAGGCAACCCGCCATACATCCTCCGTCCAGCCGCGCGCCAAGACGATATAGACTCCCGCCACCAGGATCGGCCCCCAGATCAGGAAAATGGACAGTTCGCCCAGTCCCAGATATTTGAGCGGCCAGGTGTAAAACAACAGCACCAGCG
This sequence comes from Chloroflexota bacterium, assembly GCA_026389975.1. GTDB lineage: Bacteria > Chloroflexota > Anaerolineae > Anaerolineales > Villigracilaceae > UBA877. Next base: position 10,350 of record JAPLGV010000007.1, on the reverse strand, counting down.
CCCCAAATGCGAACAGGCTTATGACCGCCGGAGAAAAATTGGTGTAGAAAAGTGCGTATATGCCCGATAGAAATGCCAAAACCCCGCTGACCAGGAACCAGGTGATTTGCTGGCGCTTGGTCCAAAAGCCCTGCACCAGCGGATGGACGCCGTATTGCGTGCGAAAATAGTTGTCCTTGTCCACTCCGCGGCTGAAATCGGTGTAGTCGTTCAGCAGGTTATTCGTCCCGTGAGCGATGAAAAGGCCAAGCGTCACGACCAGCCAGGGTAGGAATGAAAAATGATGGTCGCGCCAAGCCAGGAGTCCGGCAATTGCGCAGGCATAAACCGTCACACTCGTCACTGCCGAGCGGGTGGCGATCAGCCATTTCGAGATAGGGTCAAGCGCGTCCCACTCTTCCTTCTTTTCCATTTTTACCAGAGTGGAAAGAGCCTTGCCCCACATTTTAAAATTGATTTTCATGATAGATTCTCCTCTCGAAAATAAGCGACTATCCCGGAGTTCTCGAACCAGGATAACCATCCTCCGCTTCAGCTTTTATGACGACTTTGGCAATCAGTTTGCTGAACATCCAGCCATGGATGGGATAAAGCAGGTACCAGTACATCAGTCCAGGCAGACCCTTGGGCTCAAAAAAAGCCGTCTGGATGACGAGATTCTTCTGCGAGGCTTGCGGCGCAATCTCAAATTGCAGCCAGGCCAGGCCGGGAACTTTCATCTCGGTGCGCAGGCGCATCAAGCGGCCGGGCTCCAACGCCTCCACACGCCAGAAGTCCAGCGCGTCGCCTACGCGCAGTTCGTTGGGATGGCGGCGTCCGCGGCGAAAACCCACCCCACCCACCAGGTTGTCAATAATGCCGCGCGCCAGCCAAATCCAATTTGCGTGGAGCCAGCCGCGCCTGCCGCCCAGCCCGGTAAAGATGCGGTAGATGGTCTCCGGCGAAGCCGAGGTCAGCCGTTGGCGCTCCTCGAGCAGCAGACCTTCACGCATGGTAAATGTCACCGGTACGGCGTCGCCGGTTGCCGAGACCTGCGCATCGCTCCAAGTGGTCTCCACTTCATCAGCGGCAATGCGCGCCAGTGCACGTTCCAACGAAGTATGGTAATCGCGCGGGTGGATATTCGGGAACAGGCGCAAAGCGGAATCATCGTGCACGACCACCTCGTTGCGCATCCCCTCAATCAGAGCCAGAGCCAACGGACGCGGGATGGGAGTTACCCAATGTAGGAAGGTGGCGTAAATAGGTGGACGGAGAAAGGGAACGATAATCATAACCCGCCGCAGACCGCGCGCATCCGCATATCCGCGCATCATGTCAAGATACGTCAATACTTCTGGGCCGCCAATTTCAATAATACGATGCACACCCACCTGTTCATTCGGCAGACTCAGAGAAGCAATGAGATAATCCTGAACGTCACGCACCGAGATGGGCTGGATGTGGGTCACCACCCAGGGCGGGCAGAACAGAATGGGCAGCCCCTCCACCGGATACCGCATCATCTCAAAGGCAGCACTCCGAGAGCCAACGATGACCGCCGCCCGAAACTCGACAACCGGTACGCCTGATCCTGCCAGTACCTTGCCGACCTCATGCCGGGAACGCAAATGCTCGGACAAATCATGCTCGTAATCCCCTCCCAAGGCTCCCAGATAGACGATGCGCTGCAGGCCGGCAACCCGCGCCACCTGCCCGAAATTCCGCGCCACGGACAGGTCACGCTGATAGAAGTCCGCGCCGCCGCTCATGCCATGGATGAGATAATAGGCGGCGTCCATCCCGCGCATCGCCGCGGACAGTCTTTCGGGGTTGAGGGCATCGCCCTGCACCACTTCGACACGTTCCAGCCAGGGCCGCCCCTGCAACTGGGAGGGATGGCGCGCCAGCACCCGCACGGCCACCCCCTCCGCCAGCAGACGGGGGACGAGCCGCCCGCCAACGTAGCCGGTCGCGCCAGTAACCAGGATGTTTTGAAGCGGTTGGGTAGCCATAAGCATCTACAAGTATTGTAACAAATTTAGCGGGTTCCCACACATGTTGGGGGAAAATTGGTGCGCACCAGCCTGCCGAAAAAACAAGGAAGGGTGCGTCTCCGCATCCTTCCTGCAAAACCAATCCTGAGTAGAACTCGAATGAAGTAGCTGCCTGTCGATGAGATTTCCTCGCCCATTCGGGGATCACATCGACATCTCCAAGTTCAGCTCCGGATGAATTGTTAGTATGTCAGTTTTTCGGGTTTGGCATCCACACGTTTGCGGAAGATCCAGTAGGTCCAGCCTTGATAGACCAGCACAATTGGCACAAAAATGGCCGCGACGATGGTCATAACCTTGAGCGTATAAGGCGACGAAGCGGCGTTCACGATGGTCAGGCTCCAGGATGGATCCAGACTGGAGACGAGAATACGGGGATACAGCCCGGCAAAAACCATGATAGTGGCAAAGACAACCGTCAGCGAACCGGTGATAAAAGCCCAGCCGCTCTTCCTGGTGCGGATGAGCCAGCCGGTCACGAGCAGGATCACCGCCGCCAGGACGGCGGGGACGAGACCATTGATGCCGGGCTTGGTCAGGATATCGGTGGCAAAGAACGTCCAGGCCACAAATACGACCGTCAAGACGGTAGCAACAATCCAAAAAGTAAAGGCTGCCTTCTTCGCACGTTCCGCAATCCCATCAGAGACCTTGCGGGTCAAAAAGTTCGCGCCGTGCATGGTAAACAAGGATACGAAGACCAATCCGCCGAGCAATCCATACGGGTTGAGCAGGGGCAGCAGGCCGCCGTAATAGTTCATATCCTGCTCAATGGCAAAACCGCGCATCAGGTTCGCCACTGTCACGCCCCACAGTAAGGCCGGGAGCAGGCTGCCGGTGAAGATCGCCCAGTCCCACAAGGCGCGCCAGCTTTTGCTTTCGCGCTTGCCTCGGAACTCGAATGCAACGCCGCGAATAATCAGCGCCACCAGCATCAAGACCATAGCCAGATAGAATCCACTGAACAGCGTGGCATAGACATTCGGGAAAGATGCGAACAACGCACCACCAGCGGTAATCATCCAGACTTCGTTGCCGTCCCAGACCGGGCCAATGGTGTTAATGACCGCCCGGCGTTCGGTATCGTTCTTGCCCAGGAAGGGCAGCAGAATCCCGACGCCATAGTCAAAGCCTTCCAGGAAAAAGAAACCGATGAACAGAACCGTAACCAGAATAAACCAGACAGTGTTGAGTATCATTTTCTGCTCCTAGTACTCGGCAGCCTTTTCGGCTTTCGGATCGGATGTACCGTATTTGTACATCAGCCAACCAGTCACAGCGACGGTCGCACCCAAAAGCACGGTAAAGAGAATCAAGGAGAATAGGACAGTCCCCGCGCTCAGGTTGGGCGAGACGGCCTCCTCGACCTTCTGCAAACCATAGACAATCCACGGCTGGCGAGCCTCTTCAGTCAAAATCCAGCCGAAAGTGCTGGCAAGATATGGCAATACCATTGCCAGAAACAGTGCTTTTAAGAAAAGCGGACTCTTGTTCAAAAATTTTACTTTTGGCCTGACAACCGCCAGGAACGCCAGCAGCACCATCAGGGTGCCCACGCCAACCATGATGCGGAAAGACCAGAAAGTCAATGCCACCGGGGGGATGTAATTCCCGTCGCCGTACTGGGCTTTGGCTTCCTCCTGTAACTCATTTAACCCTTTCACCTCGCCGGTAAAGCGGTTGTAGAGCAGGAAAGAAAGCGCATTCGGCACCCTGATCTCAAAGCCATTCTTACCTGCTTCCTCGTCAATCGCGGCGACGACAACGAAGTCTGCAGGGTCAGCGGTATCCCAAATGGCCTCGGCAGCCGCAATCTTCATCGGCTGGTGTTTACCCAGGTATTTACCGTGGGCATCCCCCACCAAACCAACCATCACTGCACCAATCAGCGCATAGGCGGCAGCCCATTTGAAGGCAATCTGAAAGAACTCAATATCGCCTTTCTTATCTTTCAATAGGTGCCATGCGCTGAATCCCAACACAACAAAACCGGCTGTCGTAATGCCCGCCGCAAGTACATGCAAGAACTGATAGGGCAGATTGGGATTGGTGACAAGCGCCAGGAAACTGGTCATCACTGCCCGGCCATTTTCAATGGCATACCCGACCGGATTCTGCATAAACGAGTTGGCGATGAGAATCCAAAACGCCGAAATGCTCGAACCAATTGCCACCAGCCAGGCCGCCGCCAGGTGCATCTTCTTCGAGAGTTTGTCCCAGCCAAAAACCCACAGGCCGATGAACGTGGATTCCATGTAGAAGGCCAGCAGGGCTTCGATCGCCAGCGGAGCGCCGAAGATATCGCCCATGAAGCGGGCATACCCCGACCAGTTCATGCCAAAGTGGAATTCCTGCACGATACCGGTCACCACACCGGCCGCAAAGTTGATCAAGAAAATCTTGCCCCAAAACTTCGTCAGGCGCTTGTAGGTCTCGTTGCCAGTGGCGACATAGCGGCTTTCAAAAATCGCCACCAGAATCGAAAGCCCCAGCGTCAGCGGGACCAGGAAGAAGTGGTAAATTGTGGTGATGGCAAATTGCCAACGGGATAAGAGAAGTGGATCCATAAGTGAGCCTCCATTTTTAATAAATTATAACTACAACATGAGGTTTTGGGAAAAATAATTATCAGCCATACGAAACCAGTGTCATGGCACAGCCATCCGCACGTGGATCGGAACCGGCAGTCAGAACTCCGGTCGCGGGGTCACGCAGGATGACTTGGCCGCGGCCAAACAGTGCCCGCTCCCAGCCCGTCACTTCCCGGACAGGGTGCCCGCGTCTCATTAAATCGGCAATGGTCTCCGCCGGTATCCCATCCTCCAATGCCACCTCCCCACCCCGTCCGGGAATCGGGACTACCCCGCCGGCTGTTCCATCGCCGATACAGAAACGCGGCATATCCAGTGCGGACTGCGGATCAAGGCCCTGAGCCAGTGCGAGGAAAATTTGGAGGTGTCCCTGCGGTTGCATGAAGCCACCCATCACCCCCATCGGACCGAAGAGCGAACCATCCGCCTCGCGAGTGATCATGGCCGGGATGATGGTGTGGTACGGACGTTTGCCCGGCGCAAGTACATTCGGATGACCTGGTTCCAAGCTGAAATTGTGACCGCGATTCTGGAGTGTGAAGCCCCAGCCATGCGGAACAATCCCCGTCCCGAAGCCCATGTAATTACTGTTGATGAACGAGCAGGCATTACCCCATTTATCCACAACACAGAAATAAACCGTGTCTGAACCTGCCACCGGCGTGCCGCGTTGCTGGTCAATTGTGGCCTTTTTCGGGTCGATGAGTTTCCTGCGTTCGGCGGCATATTCCTTTGAGATGAGTTCATCTATCGGAACACGAACCACGCGCGGGTCGGCTACGTACCAGCGGGTATCGGCAAAAGCCAGGCGCAATGCCTCGATTTCAAGATGCAGGCGGTCGGTGGAGAGCATGTCGGACGGCAGGTCAAACCCTTCGAGGATGTTCAAAGCGAGCAGCGCGGTAATCCCCTGTCCATTGGGCGGACACTCCCACAAGCGTAGACCGCCGCAGGAAGTGGAAATCGGTTCATCCCAGGTGCTGGCGTGAGCCTCTAAATCGTCCACCGTCAGGCAGCCGCCTGCCTGCTGGACGGTGCCGGCGATCACTTCGGCAATTTCCCCTTCGTAGTAGGCTTTCTTTCCACCCGCAGCAATCGTTTTTAACGTGCGCGCCAGGCCGGGGTTGCGGAAAAGTTCGCCGGGATTCGGGCCGCGTCCATCAATCGTCATCTCGCGACTATTGAGGGACTCCTTCAACTGCCGCTCAGCAGCCCGCCGCCAGAAATGGGATGTCACCGGCGCGACCGGGAAGCCCTCGTCCGCCAGACGGATGGCTGGGGCTAAAACGGCAGGCAGACTCAAGGTCCCGTGCCGCTCGATTAAATCACACCACCCCGCGCACGCCCCGGGGACGGTGATCGTGAAGGGATGGTAAGGCGGAAGTTCCGTCAACCCGTTTTTCCGCAGCAGGTCCAGGGTCAGGGAAGCGGGTGCACGGCCAGAGCCGTTGAGCGCGGTCACCTGCCCGGTCGTCGCCTCGTAGAACAGGGCAAACATGTCCCCGCCCAGGCCGGTGGAGGTCGGCTCGGTGACGTTGAGCGCCGCGGCAGTTGCCACGGCCGCGTCGGCGGCATTGCCGCCCTGAGACAGAATTTCCAACCCGGCGGCAGTCGCCAGCGGCTGGGAGGAAGCCACCATCCCGCCGCGCCCGAAGACGGGCGAACGCCGGGAGGGGAAGGCAGGTCCCAGGTCGAGGGAGGATGCCAAGTTATTTCTCCGGGGCAGGCGGTTTGGCGGGGATGGTCGAAACGAGGATTTTATCCACGCGCTTGCCATCCATATCCATCACTTCGAAACGCAGACCGTTCCACTCGAACAGGTCGGCAGCCTGTGGGATGCGGCCCATGTGCAGCATGACAAAGCCGCCGAGGGTTTCGTATTCTTCCTCGTCCGGCAGGCGGCGCAGGTTGAAGATTTCTTTGAACTCATCATTCTGGAGCATCCCATCCAGCAGCCAGGAACCGTCCTGACGCTGGGTGGCCTGCGGCTCGCCCTCGAACGCACCGACGATTTCCTCGAGGATATCTGCCAGGGTCAGCAGGCCCTGCACCACGCCGAATTCATCCACCACCAAAACCATTTCGCGCTTGGCTTCTTTCAGAATTTCCAGGGCGCGCGAGCCGAAGGCGGTTTCCGGGACGTAAAGCGGTGGACGGGCAATCTCCTTGAGTTGCTTGCCATTTTTTAGATCAGCCAGAAGCAGGTCTTTGGCTTTGACTATCCCTACAAGATTGTCCAGGCTGTCGTCGCCCACCGGGAAGCGGGAAAACGGACTTTCTTCCACTTTCCGACGGATTTCCGCAGCCGTATCGTTCACATCCAGCCAGATGATTTCGTTGCGGGGCGTCATAAGTGCATTCACGCGCTGGTCGGAGAGCGAGAAGACGCCCTCCACCATATCCTGCTCGGATTCTTCAAAAACGCCCGCCTGCGTCCCCTGGGCGAGTTGGACGAGCAGTTCTTCTTCAGTGACAAGCGGCTCCGTGGATTGTTTGACTCCCAGCAGGCGCAAAAGCAAATCCGTGGAGCCGCTGAGCACATGCACGAAAGGTGAAATAATTTTTGAGATGAGCAGCATCGGCCCGGCTACGACAGATGCCACCCGTTCCGCGTTCTGGATCGCGATCCGTTTGGGCACCAGTTCACCAAAAACGATCGAAAAATACGTGATGACAATCACCACAAAAAACAGGCTGATGGCTTCGCTGTACGGCTCCAGCACCGGGACTTTGGAAACCAGCCCGCCAAGAAAAGTCGCCACCGCCGCGCCGCCAATTGCGCCGACCAGCACGTCAATCAAAGTGATGCCAATCTGAATTGTGGAAAGGAAGCGATTAGGATGTTCTATCAGATGTAATGCCGTCTGCGCCCGTGGATCCCCCTCGTTCACGCGGTGCTGAAAACGGGCTTTCCTCACTGAGAGCAATGCCGTTTCCGACATTGCCAAAATACCGTTCAAGAACAACAGCAGCGCAATAACAAGAAGGTCTATGCCAACATCGTGCATCTTTTCCATCCTGCCGAGGGGAATCCTCCCGGCAATTTAAACCACATCAATGCCTGAACCTTCGATCACTTCGCCAATGACCCAGACCGGCAGATCAATTTCCTTCGCCCTCTTCAAAAACGCATCTTTCTTGGGCCTCGGGACTGCCAGCAAAAGCCCGCCGCTGGTCTGCGGGTCGAACAGGAGCATCTGCTTCTCTTCTGGAATATTCGCCGCGAATCGGACGCGCGGTCCGAAGTACAGGCGGTTATCCGACGCGCCGCCGGGGAAAGTACCCATTTCGGCGTACTTTTGCGCACACGAGACGAAGGGGATTTTCCCCACCTCCAGCCGGAAGCCGACGTGCGAGGCATCCGCCATTTCCAGGCTGTGACCAAGCAGGCTGAAGCCGGTCACGTCCGTGCCGCCGCGCAGACCAAACTCCACGGCCAGTGCGCCGGCATCCTGGTTAAGTTTTTTCATCCAGCCGACAACCTCGGCCACATCTTCCGGTGCAGCTTTTTCCTGTTTTAAGGCAGTGGTCGTCACACCAAAACCGAGCGGTTTGGTCAACACCAGCACGTCACCAGGGTGCACCCCGCCTTTGGTGAGCATCTTTTCCGGGTGGACAAAACCGATGACCACCAGTCCATACTTCGGCTCTTTATCCTGGATGGTATGTCCGCCTGCTATCACTACTCCGGCCTCGAGACATTTCTCGGCTCCGCCGCGCAGGATTTCAGCGTTTATTTCCGGCGGCAGGTCAGGCAGCAGGGCGGCCACGTTCAATGCCAGGAACGGCTGACCGCCCATCGCGTAAATATCCGAAAGACTATTCGCTGCGGCAATGCACCCGTAGTCGTAGGGATCGTCCACAACCGGCGTGAAAAAGTCAGTCGTCACCACCAGAGCGCGCGTTGAATCCAACTTCCAGATGGCAGCATCGTCAGGTTTGCCGAGGCCGACCAGGAGGTCTGGATAGTTGCGGGCATCAAAAATTTTTTCAACAGGGCGCAGAACCTGCGCCAGCGTCTCCGCGTTCAGTTTCGACGCTCAACCTGCACAGTTCGAATAACTGGTCAACCGGATCTGACGCCCTGTTGGGTGAACAACTGACATACAAACTCCACAAGGTCCCGTGCCCCGACTCCCGTGCTAAAACCGGGACTATCACGCGAGAACCGGGACTACCACGTTAAGGGGTCACTGACGGCAAAAGCAGAGGGGTGCCACTCGGCAGGTACATCACCTGCACGTTGGGAGCCAATTTGTTGATATAAGTGTAAGTCAATAGTTCAGGGCTAAGCGACTGGGCAAGGACTTGATTCGCTTGAGCTTGAGCCTGGGCTTTAAGCAGGATGGCCTGCGCCTCGCCCTGTGCGGCGATGACGACCGCATCGGCCTGACCCTGCGCCACCTGAACAGCCTGTGCAGCCTCCTGCTTCCTCTGCTCGACTACGAACTTCGCCTGGAGAGCCAGTTGCTCGGCGATCTGCTTTTGCTCCACCGCCGCAGCGTACTCGTCACTGAAGCGAATGTTGCGGAGCAGGAAATCATCCATCATCAGGTTATTTTCAGCCAGACCCTGTCTTATTGCGTCGGTAATGGCTTGCTCCAGTTCACTCCGTTTGGTGCTGACGATTTCTTCGACACCGAATTGCGACACGGCATCCCGAATAGCCGCCCGCGTCACCGGCCGTACCACAAGGTCTTCAAACCGGTTTTGCCAGGCGATATGCAAGTCCACCAAGTGCGCCGGATCAATAGAATAGATGACCGAGGCGTCAAGGAATACCTGCTGGCCGTCTTTCGTCCGGGCCTGGATGGAGTCGTCGCCCGTCACCTGCCCCTCGCCTGTTGAGGTCGCCATGGTATAGGTCTGCTTCGCAATGGAGTAAGGCTGCACGTTTTCGAGAAACGGAACAACCCAGTGCAAGCCAGGCCCAAACGGCTGAGTGCGATAGCCTGTCGGCTGGAGCGCAGAAATCACAATGCCGTATTGGTCAGCTTGCAGAAACACCAGCCCGGCGCTGACGGTGGTCAACACCAGCGAAAAAATTACTGTCGCGATCACCAGCCAGACGGCTCCCTTCAACGGTTTCGCCCGGCTGGCGCGTATGACAGCCAGGACGATGATACCGACCACCAGCAGCCACGAGAAAGTGGCCAATCCTTGAAGCACGCTTGCAATATTCATATGGACCTCCTGAAACAACTCTTTGGGATGAATTGAGATTATTATACCGGATACGCGCGCTAATATCGAACGGACCCGCACAACAAACCGTAATACAAGCTCACTTTCTGCCCAAACCTGCCCGCTTGCATGATAATAGATAGGCAAAGAGAGATCTGGAGCCTTCAGACTCCGTTATGTTGGAAAATTCGCCCCGTGCCCCGACTCCCGTGCTAAAACCGGGACTACCTCGCTGAAATGGACTTAATTAGAAATTCAATGAGGTTCAAATACTGCTCGAAGCTTCCGGATGATGCCAAAGTCGGGCTCCCTTCACCCTGCCCCCTTCGGGGACCTTCGGCGGGTACTGCGCGGGGACCTTCCCCTTCGGGGACGATGTCGGCGGGGACGGTGAGTAACAACAGTAATTGAAATGTTGAATTGATTCAATGGCTGGATTCGAAAATAAATCGTCGTGTTGGCAAACAGCCCCCCCTACGAAACCAGCACATTCACTGTCCCCAGTGTGCCCGGCGGCTGGTTGTTAAACACATGGACGG
>JAPLGV010000408.1 GCA_026389975.1 Chloroflexota bacterium | reverse complement strand
TCTCAACAAAAAAGTCCTCTCGAAAAAGAGGACTCTGGTGAGCGTGAAGAGGCTCGGATATCATCCCCTATCGGGGGCTCTCAACCAAATTATGTAGTGAGCGTGAAGAGGCTCGAACTCTTAACCAACGGCTTAAAAGGCCGATGCTCTGCCCTTGAGCTACACGCCCAGTGCGGACTGCATTCTATCACGCCCCCTTTGAGGCGTCAATCATCGAAACGCAGCAGCCGATCCAACTCGTCAAAATCCACGCGCGCGGTGAAATCCAGGCTGAGCGGAGTCAGCGAGACCTGCCGCTTGACGCGCAGGACGTATACATCACTATCCTCGCGCTCGCTGTCCAAAATGGCACCTTCCTGGTAATCTACAGGCCCCCGCTCTTCCCAGGATTTACGCTTTGGCGCCACCGGGATAAAGTACCGCTGGCGGGCCAGGCGGGTCACCTGCCAGGGCGTCTGCCGCGTGGCGTTGGACGGAACATCCACTTTAAGAAAATCCACTTCCGACGGAAATTGCTTCTCCAGCATCTTACGGGCAAAGTAGGCGGTGAAATAAGCCGCAGCCGAAAAATCAACTTCTGTGGAGTACGAGAGATGCTGCTCCCGGTCGGTTTCCAGCGAAGCCGCCAGGGCTGGAATGCCCTGCGAAGCGGCCTCCATGGCCGCACCGACAGTGCCGGAGATGGTGATGCCAGTGGCAACATTTTCGCCATAATTGATGCCGGAGACAACCAGGTCTGGTTTCTGCGGCATGATCTCCAGGATGCCGTGCAAGACAGCCTGCGCTGGGGTTCCGCCGACGGCGTAGACAGTCCAATCCTTGTCGCGCACGCGCAGGATCTCGGGCCGGATCACGCCATCCGAGCTCATCGGCAGGCTGCGGCCCATGCCCGAAGACTGGTCGCGCGGCGCGGCCACGGTCACATATCCGAGCTCCGAGAGCGCTTCCGCCGCAGACCATAGACCTGGCGAACGAATTCCATCATCATTGGTAAGTAAAATCTGGCACTTTTTCACATTATCTCCAGAAAAGAAAAGAAGCGGGGGCTACCCGCTTCCGTGGTGCCCCTTGTGCGATTCGAACGCACGGCCTGTTGGTCCGCAACCAAACGCTCTAATCCACTGAGCTAAAGGGGCAACTCTTTAAGCGGCGAAAATTGTAACCGAGAATCAGATGAAGGTCAAGCATTCGCGCAAGACGTTTGTGGCGAGAGTGCGTGGAAATCGGCAGAATGGTATTTCCTGCGAAGCACCAAAAAGGCACCCGCTCGCGGGTGCCTTTCGGTTGTCTGGCAGAAGAAATAATAAGGGACTGTTTCTACGGAGAGAACGTCACTTCCATCGTCATCCCCCACAGCAGACTGGGGTCAGGATCGTTCAACCGGATGTGGACGGTGTACAGGACATCCCCGCCCTGGATTTGGGGCGCCCCGCTGATTGACTCCACCACGCCGGTCATGGGGACACCCGGCCGCGCATCTGCCGTAACCTGCACAGACTGCCCAACGCTGATCTTGACCACGTCCATTTCGGTCAGGTCGCTGGTATCCACGTACCACTGACTGGGTTCCGCCAGCGCCACCACCCATGTCTGCGGACTGACCATCTGGTAGACCGAACCATTGATGTCTACCACCGTCCCGGCGAATGGGGCCTTCAGGTCGTAATTATCCAGCGCACTTTGCGCCGCGGCGGCCTGGGCTTTGGCGGTGTCCAGTTGGGCCTGTGCCAGCGCCAGTTTATCGGGTTCGGGTCCGTCCTGCGTGTTCTCGTAGGTGCGTTTGGCCTCGGCTTCGGCGGCCAGGGCGGCCTTCAGCGCGGCGTGGACGGTGTCGCGGCGGT
>JAPLGV010000047.1 GCA_026389975.1 Chloroflexota bacterium | reverse complement strand
GAGTAAGTCCGAGGTCATCATCTCATCCGGTGAGATTGACCACCCCGAGGTCCTGCAACCAGACGTGGTGGTGGCATTGAGCCAGGAGGCGTTCAGGAAATTTGCCTCCACCGTCAAGCCGTCCGGCCTGCTCATCGTAGACGCAGACAAAGTGGATTCCAGCAGCGCTCCGAAGGCCATCCGCCTGCCCATCACGAAAATGGCGTTTGAGACGACCGGCAGGATTATTACGGCCAATACAGTTGCCTTGGGCGTGCTGGTCGGGCTGACGGGAGTGGTTTCGCGGCAGGCTCTGGAAAAAGCCATCATCGCCCGCGCCCCGCGTGGGACCGAGGAGATGAACCACAAGGCACTCGAAGCCGGGTTCGCGGCTGCCGAGAAGGTAAAGAAGGCCTAAACACAAAGGCCACGAAGTGTCACGAAGGTTTAGTAATTAAAGAGCCGGGTTTGTACCCGGCTCTTTTTTGTTGGATTTAAGGGTTTGGTTACTCTTCAGGCTGGGCGATAGTTTTTTTACTCATCTTCCTGTGGCTTATTACCCAGAACGTCATCAATGCGTGTCATGGCTTCGGGATTGAGTTTTTCCACTGCATCGAGGGCTTCCATGTTCTCGCGGACCTGTTCCACGCGGCTGGCGCCGGTGATGACAGTGCTCACATGGGGGTTCTTCAGGCACCAGGCCAGAGCCATTTGCGCCATGCTTATGCCCAGGTCAGCGGCGATGGGAACCAGTTTCCTGACCTTGCCAATTCGTTCGGGGTCGGTCAGGGCGGGTTTGAGCCATTCGTAATCTTTCAGGTTGGCGCGGCTGTCGGCAGGAATGCCATCATTGTATTTGCCGGTCAGCAGACCGGAAGCAAGCGGACTCCAAGTGGTCGTACCCAGCCCGATATCCTGATAGAGACGGGTGTACTCGTGCTCGACCTTCTGGCGTTTGAACATGTTGTACTGCGGCTGCTCCATAACCGGTTTGTGCAGGTGATGTTTGTCCGCAATTTGCCAGGCTTCCATGATTTCCGCCGCGCTCCACTCTGACGTGCCCCAGTAAACGGCTTTGCCGCGCGAGACAATGTCGTGCATGGCCCAGACGGTCTCTTCGATGGGCGTTGTCGGGTCCGGACGGTGGCAGAAGACCAGGTCCACGTAATCGAGTTGCAGGCGTGTGAGTGAGCCGTCCATTGCATCCAAAAGGCGCTTACGGTTGAGCGTATTCTTCTCGTTTGGTCCATCGTGCAAACCCCAGAAGAATTTTGTGGAAACAAGATAACTGCCGCGCCGCCAGGCCAGTTTCTTGAGCACATTGCCCATCACGGTCTCGGACTGGCCGCCGGCATAACCTTCGGCATTGTCAAAAAAGTTGACGCCCGCCCCGTAGGCGGCAGCCATGCATTCGCAGGCCAGGTCTTCACCCATCTGGTCGCCAAAGGTGACCCACGAGCCAAAAGAGAGTTCACTGACTTTCAGGCCGGAACGGCCGAGGTGACGATAGTTCATAAGATCTCCGTTATCGGTTATTCGTAATTTGTGAAAGGTTATTCGTGAATTGGTATGTCGGTTTCAGGAGCATCGGCAGTGTAAGATTCTTGAAGTTCATGAACAGCGAAATTCGCGCCAGGTTCGCTGACTCCTTGCTTACTACGTTTCAGGTAATTGATGTAGCCATTCAGCAATTGGGATAACTTTTCGCCATCTTGTTCGAATTCTAGATACAGGTTTTCAGGAATGTACTTGACCTGGTGGCAAAAAGAAATATGGCTCAATGTCTCTTC
>JAPLGV010000214.1 GCA_026389975.1 Chloroflexota bacterium | reverse complement strand
GGGCTTTGCTGATTGCCGTGCTGCTCATCCAGTTCTCCTCCAATATCTCGCATGGCCCGTTACAGGGATTGATCCCAGACCTGGTGCCGGAAGACCAGCGCGGGCGTGCTTCAGCCATCAAGGCCATCATGGAACTGCTGCCGCTCATCCTGGTTGGTCTCACGATTGCCAGGATAGTCGGTGCCGGTCATCTGGATTGGGCCATCTTTGCCACAGGAATATCCCTTCTGATCGTCACGCTGATCACGATAATTTTCGTGAAAGAAACGCCATTGCAGGAAAAACCGACCACGCCGTTCTGGCCGCCAATTGTGCGCGTTCTCGGTATGCTGGGCGGAATCGTCATCGGAGCAGTGGCAGGGTTGTTGGGAGGCGTCCTGGTTGGTGGACTGGTCGGGCTGATCACCCTGATCTTCGCGGAAAAGGCGATGGCCCTGTCTGTGGGTGTTGGCGTGGGCGGGGCGGTAGCAATGATCGTGGCGGTGGTGACGGGGGTGTGGGCAGGCGCGCTTGGCACCCTGGGCAAAGAAGCCCGCCAGCAGTCCTCGTTCGTCTGGTGGATCGTCAACCGTCTGATGTTCCTGGCGGCGGCCACCTCCATCCAAGGTTCCATCTACTACTTTGTGATGTATGCCTTCAAGCTCAGCAATGAGGCGGCATCCAACATGACCGGCAGCCTGACCACAATTATCGGCATTTTTATTGTCTTGACTGCCCTGGCCAGCGGCTGGATTTCGGACCGCATCGGACGCACACGGCTGGTTGCCCTAAGCGGTATTGTGGCGGCAATGGGCAATGTTCTGCTTTTGATCACCATTTGGGTGCCGAACCTGGCAATCGTCTACATTGCCGGTACGATAATCGGGCTGGCAACCGGACTGTTCATGACTGCCAATTGGGCGCTCGGCACGGACCTTGTGCCTGCGGGCGAAGCCGGACGCTATCTGGGCATCTCGAACCTGGCCGGGGCGGGGTCGGGCATCATCGGCGCAGGGATCGGCGGCCTGGTTGCCGACTACATCAACCACTATTACATGGGAATGGGATATTTCGCGATCTTTGCGGCTTATGCTGTGCTCTTCTCCTTGAGCACTGTCACTTTACTGGGCATGCGCGAAGTCAAAAAATGAACGCCCTTCTCTGGCTGCTGCTCCCGGTCGGATTGGTGCTGGCAATTGGACTGGCGGCCTCGTGCTACGTGACCAGCCGCCAGCCGCGCACCGCTTTCCACAGTCCGGCGGAGTACGGCCTCGAGTTCGAAGAAGTCACGTTCAAGGCCGCGGACGGATTGTTGTTGCAGGGATGTTGGATTCCAGCCACTGATCCCGAACGCGCCGTGATCATCCTACACGGCCATGGAGGCAGCCTGGATTGGGACATCCAGCGTGCCCCGGCCTTGCACGCAGCCGGGTATAACGTCTTCCTGTTCGACTTCCGCGCCCACGGGCGCAGCCAGGGCCGCCTGGCAACCTTTGGTTATCTCGAACGGCAGGATGTGCTGGGCGGGGTGGAATTTCTCCAGCGCCGGGGCATGAAGCGCATCGGGCTACTGGGCTTTTCCTACGGCGGGATGGCATCCATGCTCGCCGCGCCGATTTGTTCTGATATTCATGCGGTGATAACGGATGGAGGTCCGACCCGGCTGCGGACGGCGATCGCTGCTCGCGCCGTTGAACTTCATCTGCCGCGTTGGTTCGCCGGACCTCTGGCCTGGCTGACCGTTGCGATAACCTCCCTGAGGCTGGGAGCGAATTTGTTCCACTACGAGGCAGTCCGCTGGGTAGGGAAGATCGCCCCGCGTCCTATCTTCTTCATCCACGGCGAGTTGGACCAGTATTGCCCAGATTTCGATGATCTATATGCTGCGGCGGGCGAGCCGAAGGAAGTGTGGCGTCTGGCAGGTGTCGGTCACACCAAAGCGAGCGAAACCTACCCCGAAGAATTTCGCCGCCGCGTGATCGAGTTCTTCGACCGTAATCTTTGACCGATGAGCCTGCGCTTACGCTTTTCCGAATCAGATTGGGAACGCATCGGGCGTGACTGGCCGGCCTGGTGGGCAGGGGAGTTGGACCGTCCGCTGGTGGTGCTGGAGTGTATCGAGCGTCAGGACAGGTATGACCTCCACTACGCAAGTGTTTTTCTTGGCAACTATCCACTGGACATGCCTGCCAACGAACTCCTGAATGAATTTGTCCCGCGTCTCGAAAATACCCATTATTTAGGGGATTCTTTCCCGCGCTTCTGGCCGAACTTTGGCCCCGGTATCGTCGCCGCTTTTGCCGGGGCGCAGGTCCATCCTGCCTGGGATACCACCTGGTTCACACCCGGACAACCCGGTCCTGTCGCCGACTTGCGCGTAGGCAGTGACTGGCAGAGTCCCTGGTGGCGGCGCGTTTACGAAATCACGCAAGCGGCTGTCAACCGCTGGGGGCGGGAATTAGCGGTGGGTTTCACCGATCTGGGAGGTAACCTGGATGTGCTTGCTTCTTTGCGGGATACACGCCAACTCCTGATAGATTTGGTGAAATCGCCGCAAGAGATTGACCGGCTGGTGGGGGAGACCACCCGCCTTTGGCTGGCGTGTTACGATCGGTTGTATGCCAGTATTGCCTCCGCCGGAGGCGGTATCACTTGCTGGGGACCGTGCTGGTCAAAGGGACGCGGCTATATGCTTCAGAGCGATTTTTCCTATATGATTTCCCCGAAGATGTTCGAGCGATTCGTCTTGCCAGACCTGGAAGCTTGCTGCGCGGTTATGGATTACGCTTTTTACCACCTGGACGGAAAAGGACAACTCGTGCATGTGGAACCTCTCCTATCCATACCCCGTTTGCGAGGGATTCAGTGGGTGCCGGGTTACGGCAAACCGCCCTGCGAAGAGTGGCTGCCTTTGCTCAAGAAGATCCGCGCGGCTGGAAAGCTTTGCCAGGTGACGGTCTCACCAGAGGGCGCTTTGACCATCATCCGGGAATTGGGCGGAAAAGGTTTCGCTTTTGTGATTGACGAACCGCAATTGACCCCCGGTCAGGGACAGGCTTTCCTGGAAGAGTTGGGGGATAGATTCCTGCATAACTCAATAAACATCCCGTAATAACGGCTTCAGTCGTTTGTTCCGTGGCAAGAGGCGCCTGCACATGCCCCGGCGGGCGGTGCCGGGGAAGTCGCCACTACAACCTACCTTTGTTTGTTTCGTGGTCAGACAGCGACTGAAGTCGCCACTACAACCCACTTTTGTTTATTTGCTGATCTTTTCCGGGAAGAACAGGTCAAACTTGTTCTCCTCTCCTTTTCGGGCGAACATCTCCTGCCCGACCACGGTATCCCTGAACTTTAGGAGATACGGGGTTTGCAAGTGGAACTCACGAGCGGCCATATCCTGGTAGACCTCGAGCAGGCTGAAATGCGACGGGTCTTTCTTGTCTTGAAACACTTCGAAGCGCAGGATGCCTTCTTCCTGGATACTCAGGCGGGCGTCTTCAAGAATGGCGGCTTTGTAGGCTTCGATGAATTCAGGCTTGAGGTAGTGGTGGAATTGATAAATGACCATATTTTTTTCTCCTTGGTTTCATGCCGTTGCGAGGATTGCGAAGCGTTCACTTTATACGCCTCGGCATATTCCAGCCCGTGTTCCTTGGCTTCTTCCGCAGCCCACTCGCGAATCATTTTCTCAGGGTCCCAATCTCCCAACTGGCTGACATGTTTCTTCAGCGCGGAGATTTTAATCCCAATCGTCGCGGCGATGTCAACCCAGGTATCGGACTTCTCCGACCCGTGGACGTACAGCCGTTTAACTTTGTGCGGCTCATAACCGTCTATGAGCAAATCGGTAAAGATGAGCCGCGTCTCGGAGGAAGGGAAGACTGCGTACAGGGCGGCCTGGGCCGTGGCGCGGTGGTCGGGGTGGTTGATATAGCCGTTGCCATAGAATACGCCCTGTGGGTCGCCGGTTACGACCGCCTCCGGTTTGTACCGGCGGATGAGACGGGCCAATTCGCGGCGCAGGCTCAGGGTCGGTTCCAGTTCGCCGTCCGGGTAATGCAGGAAGACGGTCTCCTGGATGCCAAGTGCGGCGTTGGCGCTGGACTGCTCGGCTTCGCGCAGACGGGCAAGTTCCGGCTTGTAGTCTGCATCCCTGGACGGTTCGTTCGACCCGGCCTCGCCGCTGGTGACGATGACGGACATCACCTCGCACCCGGCCTCCACCCAGCGGGCCAACGTCCCGGCGACGGTGAATTCCTGGTCGTCCGGATGGGCGTGGATGGACATCGCTCGTTTGGGGAAGTATTCTTTTCCGCTCATGAGGATGATTGTACCCGATTCATCTCTACCCCGGCTCCATCCGCGGCACGGCAAATATAAATTTCAGGCTGGAACCCGATCTTTTTAGTGTAACCGGCAGCCAGGTCGCGGGAAAAGGCTTCGGCGGCTTCCCCGGCCACCAGGTTGACCGTGCACCCGCCGAAACCGGCTCCGGTGAGACGCGCCCCGTAACAGCCCGGCAGCGACTGGGCCAGCGCCGCCATCGCGTCCAGTTCGGGGCAGGAGACTTCGTAAAGGTCGCGCAGGCTGGCATGGCAGGCGTTCATCAGTTTCCCAAATCGGACGGCGTCGTTATTTTCGAGCAGTTCGACCGCCTGCTCGGTGCGGGCAATTTCCTCGACGATGTGCTGTGCCCGCTTGGCCACGATGTCCGGCAGGCGGTCGGCGTACCGGCGAAATTTCTCCACGCGCACGTCACGAAGCGCCCGAATCCCGGGCAGGTAGTCCTGCAAAATCCGCACGGCTTCTTCACAGGCGGCGTGACGGTCGTTATAAGCGCTGCTCGTCAACGACCGGCGCACAGTGGTATCCGCAATGACGATAACAGCTTTCTCCGGCAAGCGTACCGTCCGCCATTCCAGCGAACGGCAGTCGAGATACAGGAGGCGGTCTTTTACGCCGCAGGCCGAAGCGAACTGGTCCATGATCCCGCAGTTCAGGCCCACATAATGGATCTCAGCCTTCAGGCCAACCTTTGCCAGTTGGATGGGGGCGAGGGTCCAGCCGCCCAGTTTTTCCCAGGCCACGCCGAAGGCCATCTCGACCGAGGCCGAGGAACTCAGCCCGGCCCCGCGCGGCACCTCGGAGGCGAAGACAGCCTGCATACCGGGCGTTTTCAGCTCCTCGGCGTTAATGGCCCACAGCACCCCGGCCGGGTAGCGCGCCCAAAAGGAGAGCGCCGCGCCGTTTGAATCTTGCCTATCTAGAACGGATTGACGGTCGAACGAGGTTTCCTCGCCCAGGTCGAGCGCCAGGAGCGTGGAGCGCGGCGACCCGGAATTCCGAAAAGCGACCAGCGTAACCCGGTCAATCGCGGCGGGCAGGACGAACCCCTCGTTGTAATCCACGTGCTCGCCGAGCAGGTTGACCCGCCCCGGGGCGCGCGCCACAAACTCCGGGTCCGCTCCGAAGCGCTTGCGGAAGGCTGCGAGGATGCGTTGTCGGAGGTTCATGTTCAAATCTCGAAACAGAGATGTTCCATAAACAGCGGTGTGAAGGCTGCCTGTGAGGTCAGTTCCACGTAACCGATCTGCCCGGCAATCGTCTCGGCCTCCCGGCGCTTGTCCACCGAGACGAGCATCTGTTTTGCCCCCACTCCGGCCGCGTTGCCCACCTGCCGGAAGCGGTCGATCGGCAGGGGTGGGAACATCCCGGTGCGCACGGCTGAGCGCAGGTCGAGGTAGGTACCGAACGCACCGGCCACGATGAACTCGTCCAGGTCGGCGTACGTCAGCCCGGCATTTTGCAGCAGGATTTCCACCCCGACCCGGATGGCGGATTTTGCCAACTGGATCTCGTGGACATCTTTGCGGGTGACGACCAGGTTGCGACTCAGACCCGTCTGCGCGGCGGCCACGAGCACGAGCTCGGACCCGGAACCTGTTTTCAAAACCCCGGTCGGTTTGACCAGCCCGCCGTCCTGCAATGCCGCGACCACGTCCAAAATCCCCGATCCGCAGATGCCCACCGGCGGCAGGTTCTCGATGCTTTGCCATAGGATTTTCCCGTCGGACCAGCGGGCGCGCTCGATGGCACCCGGTGCGGCCCGCATGCCTTCGCGGATGTGGGCGCCCTCGAAGGCTGGACCGGAGGCGCACGAGCAGCAGGTGACTTTGCCGTTGGCTGCCAGGCTGATCTCGGTGTTCGTGCCGATATCCATAGCGATGATGTTGCGCGGCGATTTCCATGCTTCGGTCGCCAGCAGCACGGCGATGTGATCCGCCCCCACGTACCCGGCGATAACCGGCGGCAGGTAAGCTTTTGTGCCAGGGCCGAGATTTAATCCCAGTTTGCTGGCGGGGATGATCAACGGCCGGATGGTGGCCGGGGTGAAGGGAGCGTGCCCGAGCTGTTCCACCGGCAGCCCGGCGAACAGGTGGTGCATGGTCGTGTTGCCGACCAGCACCGCGTCCAAGACAGAATTGGGGGAAACGTGCGCCTCGGCGCACATCTCTGCCAGCAATTTATTCAGCGTTTCCACGAGCACTTTCTGGAGTTTTTTTGCCCCATCCGGTTCGCGCCCGGCGTAAGCGATGCGGCTGATGACATCCTCGCCGAAGGCAATTTGTGGGTTCATCGCCCCGGCTTTGGCTGCCGTCGCACCGGTTTCGAGCCGGACGAGATAGGCTGCCAGCTTGGTGGTGCCTATGTCCACGGCCAGACCGTATGCACCCGGCGTGAGCACCGCCGGTTTAACGGCGATATATGTCTCCAGCCCTTCCACTTGCAGACGCTGGGCGCTGGTCAGGGACTCGGGTGGGATGTCGAGCTTTACGTCGCTGAGCGGCTCGGCCTGGCAGGCCAGGCGGAACCCCGCAGCCAGGTCCGCTTCGCTCAGGGCGGCTTGCTCCACCAGCGTGGGCGGCGTCAGCTTCCCGGCTGCCAGGCGGACGCGGCACTCCTCGCACGTCCCCGCGCCTCCGCAGACGGAGGCTAGTCCCACCCCGGCGGCCTGGGCGGCGTCCAGAAGAGTCTGCCCGGGGCGGGCTTCACCGCGCCGGCCGAGCGGTTCAAAGTCAATGCGGAAGGTCTCAGGCATGGCGGTAGCGGCACCTTTCCCGGAGGCTGCAAAGTTCGCACAGATCGGTCTGGGCCATTTCCGGCCCGATGCCGACCACGAACGAGATGGATTTCTTCGGGATCATCATCCCGCCGGAGGTGAGCGTGATCCCGGCCTGGGACGAGTTGAGCAGGGCGAAAATCTGTGGCTGCCCGACTTCCACCGGCCATTCCGGTTCACCGGGACTGAGCGGCGCGGAGGTGGTCAGACCCTTGACCTGTGCCTGTTCTCCGATGCGCGCGCAGATCTGTTGGGCGATTTTCTCGACAGCGGCGTTGCCCAGCCCGTCGAGGGCCAGAGCCAACACCGGATCGGTGGTAAAAAGATGTTCAATTTCTGTTTCCAATTCCAACCCGATTGTGCAGATGACTGCGGCAATTTGAACTGCTCCGCTGAGGTGACGGGAAACCAGCGTACCGGTCAGCTTTATATCCCCTTCGAGCACAATCTGTTCGTGGCGATGTTCGAAGACTCTGGCCGTGTGGAGGATGGCTGTTGGACGGAGTTTCTTGAACCCCACGTGCAGGGATGCAGAGGCAGCCTTCAGCAAAGCCGGTTTTTTGGCATGGACAATTTCCGGGTCCGCGCCTTCGCCGCGCAGAACATCGTCCGCGCTGAGCGTGAAGTCAAAACCTTCCAAGAGTTCCATCAGGATGATTTTACCCCATACCCGCCGCCGCCCGGAGTGAGGATGGATAGGACGTCACCCGGCCGCAAGTCTACGCTCCCTTTGCCTGGGAGAGGAAATTCCTCCCCGTCCCGGATGAGCAGGTTTTTGCCGGTCTGGCCGGGTTCTCCGCCATCCAGTCCATAAGGCGGAACCTTTCGCCGTTCGCTGAGCAGCGTGACCTGACAGTCGGTCATGCACCAGACTTTCCATAGCTTCCACATAGTTGAGTATCCGCTATATATGGCGATTAACAAAGGTACAAACCGCCATATATGGGGGTTCCTTCCCGAAGGCATCACTTTGACAGCAACTTGACAGCAACTGGAGTAATCATTTCCTCAAGCTTTGCAGCGGCTTCATCTTCCGAGTGACCCATCGAGTGACCATATGTATCGGTCGTCATGCTCGCTTTTGAATGCCCTGCACGCCGCTGGACAGTATTCACCGGCGTCCCGCTATCCAAAAGGAACGAGATAGATGTATGCCGCAGATCGTGGAAACGGATGTTGGGGAGCCCATTGTTTTTGAGCACATTTTTAAACTCAACGAATAAACTATTCGCCGACATCGGTTTTCCGAGGGTGTTGGGGAAAATCAGATCGTTCTCCACCCAGCGGTCTCTCATAGCAAATCTTTGTAAATCCAGTTGGCTTCGGTGAGTTGCCAATCGATCCAGTGTCTCCTGCCCTACCTTGATCTGCCTCCGGCCTGCTTTCGTCTTGGGGGGTACCAGTGCATATCCGTGCCCCGATGAGCGTTGAAGTTGCCGTTGCACCTCAAACACGCCCCTTTTCCAATCCAGGTCAGGCCATTTCAACCCCAGTAGCTCGCCTTCGCGCATACCGGTCATCAACGCCAGGTAAAATAACATCCCGAAGCGTGAACCCTGGGAAGCGATCACCAGTCGTTGGGCTTGCTCTTGGGTCAAGATATGCCGTTCGGTCTGCTCTACTTTCGGCCTTTCCACCGCATCTGCAGGATTGCGACCCAGGATCCCTTCCTTCATAGCCTGTTGCAGTACACAATGCAACACAATATGGATCAACTGTACCGTGCGCGCACCCCGGCCTTCTTCCCGTTTCATCAAGTAGAGATGATTGAGGTGGGCCGGCTGGATCTCTTGCAGTCGCATCCTCCCCAGGTCCGGCAGAATGTGCTGGCTGCAGATCTGGCGGTATTGTACTACTGTCCGTGCCCTGCGGCTCAGTTCTTTGCTATTTAGCCAGGTGGCAATGAAATTCGCCAGCGTGACCTGGGTCCCCTGAAACGTCAACCCTTTCTCAATCTTCGTCAACGTGTCTTTGACCCACTCCCGGCACTCCCTCTGAGTCTTCGCATACTTTGTCAGACGCTTTCCGTCCAGGGAAACCTCACCGACCCACTTTCTCCGGCTTTCCCTGTAAAAAATGGTGCCTTCGTTATTAGCTCGTTTATGTGCCATATCTTCCCTTCCTTTCTTCCATGCCTAAACATGGATTAAGGAAGGCTGACATGGTAAAAAACACTATTCGACTGTTAAGGTGCAGCCTGCTTGTCAGCAGATTGTAACCGAGATGGGACAGGGAATGATTAGGTTGTTGTTTCCGACAGGCACGACCCGGCCTATTGACTCGCACCGGAGGCATGTTCGCTTACCTCGCCTTTGGTGCTCAGCCCTACCTTTTCATAGATGTATTTCTCCAGGTCTTCGCGCCGTACCCGCACCGTTGACCCGAACCGCACCGTCGGGATTTCTCCTTGCTTCAACATTTGATATGCCAGCGCCTTGCTGACCTGCAATATCTCCGCCACTTCGGCGGGTTTTAACAAGCGTTCACCCATGTTTGCTCTCCACTATTATACAGAACTAATGTTCAAATTTCAATAGAAATTACCTTAACATTTCTGTGCCCGGATGATTTTCACTTTGCTCGCTCACCTCCATTGCATGACTTGATAACTCCAGATATACTCAGAAAGTCGAGTCGTTGGGTGCCCCCCTCACCCAGCGGCTTGATACTTTTAACGGGGAAAAGATATCGGCATTCTAAAAACCTGGTAGAGGCGCAGCATTACGCCCAGGGTCTACTGGCCGAGGCGGCTTCAAGCCGCCATCGGCTGCTTCGGCGACATGAGTCGCCGATAACGCCTCCACCCGATCTTTCAAGCGCATCACTTCCTTGTGCTCTTCCAACAGCATCGCCAGCAGGATCACCTCGAACGGCAGCGCGTGCGAAGCATATTGAGCCGCGGCCGTGTGTTGCCGGGCAGATACGAACAGGTCATCCAGCGCCACTTGGTCCGACCGGCGCAGGGCGCGCCGGAATCGGGCAAAGGCTTGTTCTTCCTGCAAAAATACTTGCGTGGCCGAGGGCAGTGTCCGTCCCATTTCAAAACAGCCTCATCGGCGCTGGAGCCGGCGTCGCCATCTGCACATGATAAGTGTCTCGCGCCGCCGCTTGTACCATCTCCAGCAGTTCGCGCGCCGTCTGGCAAAGAACTCTTGGCGGGTGCACACTCACCAGCCCACCCGCCGATTTCTCCAACCTATCCAGGTGTTTCAGGCACTTTCTCAGCAGCCGTTTCCTATCCTCGGCCCATACAAACGGGTCATAGAACATCTTCAGCAGATCCAGTATCACGAATGGAACCGGCTCCGCCGGCATACTTTCCAGCATTGTCAGCACCTGATAACAACTGAACGCCCGGCTAACCGAAATCCGTTCCAGCACCTCAGTCCTGCCGCGCGCCGCTCGCGCCACCGGGTA
>JAPLGV010000035.1 GCA_026389975.1 Chloroflexota bacterium | reverse complement strand
GTACGGCCTGCGTGGTCAGACCATGGGCCCCAGCGAAACCGCTCCCCAGGGGATGCATTTCGTCCCGTTTTCCGCACAGACCAGCATGTCCGGCGTGGATTTCGATGGCACCTCCATCCGCAAGGGCGCACCCGATACCATGCTGGCGCTGGTACGGTCGAACGGCCATCCCGTTCCGTCCGACCTGCAGACCAATGTGGATACCATCGCTCGCTCCGGCGGTACGCCACTGGTCGTCGCCCGCAATGGCCAGGTGTTGGGTGTCATCCACCTCAAGGACATCGTCAAGGGCGGCATCAAAGAGCGCTTCGCCCACCTGCGTAAGATGGGCATTAAAACTGTGATGATCACCGGCGATAATCCATTAACTGCCGCCTCCATCGCCGCGGAAGCGGGCGTGGACGACTTTCTTGCCCAGGCCACACCGGAGGCCAAACTCAAGCTGATCCGCGAATACCAATCCGGCGGAAGGCTGGTGGCCATGACCGGTGATGGCACCAACGATGCTCCGGCCCTGGCCCAGGCGGATGTGGCCGTGGCGATGAATACCGGTACGCAGCCGGCACGCGAGGCCGCCAACATGGTGGACCTGGACAGCAACCCGACCAAGCTGATTGAGATCGTGGAGATCGGCAAGCAACTCTTGATGACGCGTGGTTCGTTAACCACCTTCAGCCTGGCGAATGATGTGTCCAAGTACTTCGCCATCATCCCGGCTGCCTTTGCTTCGACCTATCCGCAATTGGCTGCATTGAATTTCATGCACCTGGCAACACCGCAGAGCGCCATCCTTTCGGCAGTAATTTTCAATGCCATCATCATCGTGTTTCTGATCCCGCTGGCGTTACGCGGGGTGCCCTACCGTCCGGTCAGCGCGGCGCAGCTTCTGCGCGACAACCTGCTGATTTATGGTCTGGGCGGACTGGTCGTGCCGTTCATCGGCATTAAGCTGATTGACTTGCTCCTGGTGGCATTGCACCTGGTCTAGAATCATAAAGAGGCATCTATGAAAAGAACCCGTTTCTCCTTCACCCCTAAATTGCTTACCAATAGCCTGCTGGCGGTCTTGATGGTCACGGTCACTACCGTCCTGCTGGTGCTCTTCGGCCGTGCCACACTAGGCGAGGCTGTGATTGCCTTGTTGTACCTGGTACCGGTGGCGTGGAGCGCTAATAAATGGGGACAACTGCCGGGGATCAGCGCTGCCATCACGGCAGCCCTGGCATTCGATTTTCTATTTATCCCGCCTTTTTACACATTCGCAATAGCGCGACTGGAAGGCTGGCTGGTGCTGGCTATTTTCCTGGGTGTCGCCATCCTGGTGGTTGGACGGATTCAAAACAGCCTATCGAAGGCACACGAAGCCGTGTTCATGTACGAACTAAGTTCAGCCCTCACCGGTTTACGCACCCAGGAAGCGGTTGCCCACACCGTCGCCAAACAACTCCGGCAGTTATTTCAGGCCTCTTTGGTGAATGTGATTTTCTACCCCGAGAACCGGTCGCTGAGCATTGTGGCCAGTGAGCCGAGCGATGGGTTGGGAAAAGATCGGCCAGACCGGGTCCTTCCACTCCTGAATTCCTGGGGGTTGGTCGGTGAGATCCAAATCTGGCGCGGCGCTATTGTGGATTTACCGTCGGACGATGGCCGGCTGCTGCAGAATTTTGCGTCTCAGACCGCTCGAGCACTGGAGCGCACACAGCAAGCCGAGTCTGAAAAATACATCAATGGTCTGACACCTAAAGCCTCCACCAAATAAGGAAAAAATGCGAACACAAATTCGACCGGCCTTGATAGCCATCCTGATTTTCACGCTGATAACCGGCGTTATCTATCCGCTGGTGGTCACCGGCATTGCCCAGCTTGTTTTTCCGCGCCAGGCCAATGGCAGTCTAATCCGTATAATGCCGCGGCTTCTTCCGGCTCCAATCTGGGACCGGGCAACCCTGCCCTGCTGGAGGCGGTCCAGGCCCGGGTCGCGACCCTGAAAGCGGCTGACCCAACCAACACTCAGCCCATCCCCGTGGACCTGGTCACGGCCTCTGCCAGCGGACTGGACCCGCATATCAGTTTGGCGGCGGCCATCTACCAGGTCCCGCGCGTGGCGAGAGTGCGCGGGTTGAGCGAAGCGGTAGTCCGTGCCCTGGTCAATCAGGTTACTGAAGGGCGCCAGTTCGGTTTCCTGGGAGAACCGCGGGTGAATGTATTAAAACTCAATCTGGCACTGGACGAAACCAGGTAGGTGTAGGTCAGACTTCCAGTCTGCCGCCAAATACGGCAGGTGGAATATCTACCCTGCTCAATCTAGCATTCGACGAAATAAGATAGTATAGTAAAGATATGTCCGCCTCGCCTTCCCGCCCCGATCCTGATGAACTGCTGACCCAAGTTCAGGCCGAAGAACTGCAGAACAAACGCGGCCGTCTGAAGATTTTTCTGGGCTATGCGGCAGGTGTAGGAAAAACATATGCCATGCTGCAAGCCGCCCACCAGCGAAAAAACGAGGGAGTGGATGTGGTGGTCGGGTACGTAGAGACCCATGACCGGGCTGAAACAGAGCTGCAATGTAGCGGCCTGGAAATCATCCCGCGCTTGAAAATTGATTACCATGATGTTCAACTTCCTGAAATGGACATTGATGCTGTGCTGCAGCGCAACCCACGCCTTGTGCTGGTGGATGAATTGGCCCACACCAACGCATCCGGTTCGCGCCATGCCAAGCGTTACCAGGATGTGGAGGAATTGCTGGATCGCGGCATCAACGTCTATACCACCCTGAACATCCAGCACATCGAAAGCTTGAACGATGTGGTCGCGCAAATCACGGGGACAAAAGTGCGCGAGACCATCCCAGATGGCGTGATTGACGCTGTCACCGATATCGAGTTGATTGACCTGCCGCCCGACGAGTTGATCAACCGCCTGCAAGAAGGCAAAGTTTATATCCCTGACCAGGCCCAGCGTGCCATCCAAAAATTCTTTCGTAAGGGCAATCTGACTGCCCTGCGCGAGCTGACCATGCGCCGCGCCGCCGAACGGGTGGATGACCAGATGCGGGCCTACATGCGGACACGCCTCATCCCCGGTCCGTGGCCGGCAAGCGAACGCCTGCTGGTCTGTATCAGCCCCGGTGCGCTTGGCGAACGTCTGATCCACACTGCCCGGCGGCTGGCAGATGAACTGAATGCGGAGTGGTTCGCGATCTACGTGGAAACTCCCGATCAGGCCAGACTATCCCAGGAGCAGCGCGACCAGGTGGCGCGTTCCTTGCGGCTGGCGGAAGAACTGGGAGCAAAAACGACCAGCCTCCCCCGGGCAGTCTGTCGCTGAAACGGTGATGGAATATGCCCATCATCTTAATGTGACCAAGGTGATCGCCGGTAAGCCGATCCATTCGCGCTGGATTGAGTTCCTGCGCGGTTCCGTGGTAGACCATTTGATTCGCTTGAGTGGTTCAATTGATGTGTATGTAATCAGCAGTGAAGCTGTACCGTCCACTAAAAAAGCCCTGGAAGCCTGGCGGCCTCACCGCCCGTGGCCCAGGTACTTCTGGGGGCTGATGCTGGTGGCAGCCGCCACCGGTCTCAGTGCAGGCATCGCTCCTTACATTTCTCCCACTAACCTGATTGTTATCTTTCTGCTTGCAGTTGTCCTTGCCGCCGTTTACTTGGGACGCGGGCCGGCGATCTTAACCTCGGTTCTGGGTGTGGCAGCCTTTGATTACTTCTTTGTACCACCTTTCTTAACTCTGGCAGTCTCCGATACCGAATATTTGCTGACCTTCCTTGGTTTACTGGCAGTTGGATTGGTGATCAGCCAATTGACAGCCCTGGTGCGTGAACAGGCCAATGCAGCGAAACAACGCGAAGTGCAAACCGTTGCATTGTACGAGTTAGGCCGCGATCTGACCGAAACTTCCGGGCTGGAAGCCGTCACCCAAACTGCCATTGCTCACGTTGGCGAGACGTTTAGCCGGGAAGTTGCCATATTCTTACCGGTTGCCGGTGTCTTGAAGGTCTATGCCACCAGCGCGGAGCTGACCGTCTCCGACAATGATCTGGCCGTATCCGCCTGGACCTTTGAGCATGGCCAGCCTGCCGGGC
>JAPLGV010000186.1 GCA_026389975.1 Chloroflexota bacterium | reverse complement strand
CTTGAACATCCCCTGCAGCGAGCGCGGGTCCCAGATGTGGATGAGGATGTTCTCGCCGTGACGCGCCGCCAGCTCGAGGATCAGGTCGGAGAGGCGTTGAAAGTCCTCTCGCCACTCGGCAGGGTATTCCTCAAGACCGCGCTCATACGGGGCTTTGCCCAGGTTGGCGCGCGCCATCATGGCCTCACACGTGAGACAAATCCCCCAACCCTCCGGGAGGGGCGAAATGACTTCCACTTGAACTGGTTGCTTGATTTGTCCCTGGCGTACAAGGATGTGCGACGCACCCTGCTGGGCGCGTCGCACATCTCATCCTCTGGAATAGAGGGGGATTACGCCTTTGCCTGGGCGGCTTCCTTGGCAGCGGGGGCGCGAAATGCCTTGAGGGCATCCCAGGCCAGGAGCAGCGCAGCCACGACCAGCACCAGCGCTACAACGCCAATGACGATCTGCGCCGTGGCAAACTGGCCCACACTGGCGATCTTGTTCGCCACCGGATCGGCGATCTTGGGCAGGTTGAGGAAGAAGGACTCATAGGCCTTGTACAGCAACGCCCCGATGGTGGTGACGAACATGAACAAGAAGGGCCAGAGCGTCCACTGGTACTTCTTGCCCTTCGACTTCAACCACAGCGTCACCAGCAGCAGGGCCAGCGAGGCCATCAGTTGGTTGGCCGCGCCGAATACCACCCAGATCTGCAGGAAGGGCACCAGCCAGATCAGCGCCAGGGTGAAGAGCAGGGCGACGGTCGTGCCGACGTGGACGTTCTTCATGATGGGCATCTTATCGCCCAGCACCTCGGCAGAAGCGACGCGCATGAAGCGCACACATAGGTACATGATGGTCAGGGCCATCAAGGTGAGGAAGACCGAGCCGTAGACCGTGCCCAGGGTCATAGGCAGGCCCCAGTGATTCATGAACGTCGCCAGGCCCACGGCGAACACCTTGGCTGCTCCTGCGCCGCCGCCGGCATCCACGTATCCCTGGAGACCGCCGAAGGCCACGGTTGCGGTCAGGAAGGCTACGATGGCGAAGAACATTTCCAGGAACATGGCGCCGCCGCCCACGTACAGGGCGTCGGTCTCTTTTTCGAGTTGGCGGGCCGTCCCCGACGAGGAGACCAGGCTGTGCCAGCCCGAGATCGCGCCACAGGCGATGGTCACGAACAGAATCGGCCATAACGGTCCAAGTCCTTTGACGGTGAAGCCGGTGAACGCCGGGAAGTCACCCATGCCTGGCCGCCAGATTAACAACCCGACCACGCCGCCCAGGATGCCCAGGGAGACGATCCAGAATGCGACGTAGTTGATTGGCTGCGCCCAGCGCCAGATAGGCAGCACCGCGCCGAAGTAGCAGATGATCACCACCAGCAGGCTGCCGATGAACTTGGCCTGGGTCACTGTCAGGAACAGGGTGGGGCTGACCAGCGTCTTGCCATCCTCGGCGAGGTGGTAGCCATACAGCAGGCTGAAGAAGTCCCTGACAGGCTGGAGCGTGCTCAGCCAGATGCCCACAAAGGAAAGCACCACGGTGATGACCGAGGTGAGGATGATATCCAGCTTCCATTTGTAGGTCATCTGGCCTGCCAGGACGCCAACCAGGATCACGATGATCACGCCCAACGGCACGGCTACGTTGGTCAGCAGGTTGTAGCTAACCTGGACGCCAAAGGAGCCCATGATCAGCCACAGATAGAAGTATATGAAGGTGAGGAGGATTATCTTCGAGCGGGGCGAGATCAGTTGGTAACTGAGCGCACCGAAGGATTTTCCTTCCTCACGCACTCCCATTATGATGCTGGTGTAATCCTGCACCCAGCCGATGAAGAAGGTGCCGAGGATGATCCACAGCAGGGCGGGCAGCCAGCCCCATTGGACAGCGATGATCGGGCCAAGGATTGGCCCCAGGGCCGCAATGGATTTGAACTGATACCCGAACAGGACGTTACGATTGGCCGGCGTGAAATCCACGCCATCCATGAACATCTTGGCCGGGGTGGCTTTTTTGTCATCGGGTTGGATGATATTCTTATTGATCGTCTTGGCGTAAACGCCATATCCCAATGCAATGGCAACCACGCCAACGACGAGCGCTAGAATTGAATTCATTTCTTCCTCCTTTGTTGAGTATTTGTAGAGTTTGCGAAACGTTTCAGCACTCATACGAACGCGGGAAAACTGGAGTTACTTCGATAGGCACCTCCTTACTGTCTGTGATCCTTCGACTTTGCACGTGGTTTGGTCTTGCTCCGGATCCACGCCTCTACAGACGTAGAATAAATTTGGAGATAAACCGTTGTATACTATGCCATTATCCAATCTATACCGATTTGGAGGTTCTCGATGTCTTTACCTGTATTGCTTTTGGTTATTGGCTTTGCCTATGTTCTTGTCTGGGGCGGTCTGTCGCTTCTGCGGCGGGAGAGGCTTTCGCTGCGCTTCGCCTTGGAAGCAGTAGCGATCACGCTCGTTTTCAGCGGTCTGGCGGCCTGGACTGGTTTTCAACCGCATCCTGTCCTGGTTCTTCTTTTCATTTACCTGATCACGATGCGCGCTCGTTTATTGGTTGATCTGGCGAACTACTTTGCGCAACGAAAGCAATTTAAACGCGCTGATACTCTCTACAATATCGCAAAGCGTCTGTGGCCTGATCCAAGCGGCAGTTTAATTATACAACTGAATCAAGGAGTGTCTTTCTTGCAGCGCAGTGAAACCGATCAGGCCATCGCGGCATTCAATGCCATCTTGCAAAAAGCAGGAGAAGGTAACTTGGGCATTAAATACGAGGCGGCGACACATTACAATTTGGGTGTAGCTTATCTGCGCAAAAACCAGAACGCTCAGGCCGTGGTCAAGTTCAATGCTGTCTTGGATACCTGGCCGGCTTCTGAGTATGCTCGCCGCGCCGTCGCCGCTCTCGAGAAGTATCGCCACAGTGCGGCTCCTGAGCCGGTTGAAGAAGAGAAATAACGGATTGTGAAAAAACAAAAAACGCCATCAGCAAACAAGGCTCAATGGCGTTTTGGCATACTCATCTCTTCGACTTGGCGCTTCCCATTTGCCAGTCTACCCCAGAGGGAGTCAATTGGACGCAGGGTAAGGTGAAGCAATGACATCATTTTGATATGAGTATTTCTAAACAAGGCTCAATTAGTATAACACGATTTTTCAAAATTCGTTACGCAG
>JAPLGV010000011.1 GCA_026389975.1 Chloroflexota bacterium | reverse complement strand
GGATGAGTTCCAGGACCACAAAGAGTCTGTGCTGGCTTTTATGTACGATTTTAAGGTTCCGTTTGACAACAATCAGGCGGAACGCGATATCCGCATGATGAAAGTGAGGCAAAAAATATCCGGATGTTTTCGAACAAAAGAAGGCGCCGATCTTTTCTGCCAGATCCGTGGTTACATTTCAACATCCCGCAAGAATGGGCAGCAAGTCCTGGATGCTTTGCGACTGGCACTCGCAGATACGCCTTACTTACCTTCTTTCGTCTCACCTGGCTGAGTAGTTACACATAGTATATGATTATTTCCGGGGTTGGTCAACAACGATGCAATACCTATGAATCAACACCCTTCTAGTTTGTTGCCATCTCATCAAGCGCCTCCGCCGCGCGTTCCTTTTCCATGGTCTTCGGACGGTCGTACTTCATGGCGGTCTCGATGGAGTGACCGGACATCTCCGCCCGCACTTCCGTGCTCACCCCGGCCTGGCGCAGCATGTAGGCGTAGGTGTGGCGTAGGGCCGATTCATTAAACAAAAACGCACCCGGGTTAACGCCGGGTACGCTTTTTGCGGGCGATCGGAACAGAGATTTCTAACGTTATGAGCAGATGCCCCCAAGCGGACTCGAACCGCTGTTTGGGCCTCGTGTCCCCCGCAGGGGGGTGAAGGGGCCCGGAAATCAAAACCCGCCTGAATCAGCGGGTCGTGTGTGCCCCCAAGGGGGTGTTGTATATACGGATACTAAGGTGAGAGGGGGGTGAAGATCTTCTTTCTTTTTGCGAGACTTCTACAGTAATACCAAAGGGGAAATTCTTTTCACTTATCCATGCACAAAAACGTACTCTTCAAGCACGGTATTAACCTTATCGAGAATGATTGCCTCCGGCGTATTATCAATTTGCCCGCTGCGAATTCTTTCCCATTGTCCCGGTGCGTACTGGCTGACCAACGCCAGCGGAAGCGTTTTTCCCCCTAGGTTTTGCAATAACCGTCCGAGCGCAAACTGGACCTGTGGATTGCCCCAGTAATACCGGATACGGTCACTCAGGCTAAATTTGCGCGCCAGGCGTTGGGCAGTCTCATCTCCGCGATAATATTTCTGCCAGTGTTCCGGCTGACGGGTCATCACCTCTTCCAGCACCTCGACAAGATTCGAGCGCCTCCCGGCGGAGACAAACTCATTCTCCATCATCGCCAGTGCAAAGACTGCCTCCCGGAACGCAAAGGTTAGCGCCGGACCGACTTTCAGGATGGCAAAGTGGTCGCGGACGAGGGAGCGCAGGTTGTCGCGGCTTTGGTAATCGGTGGAGTGGGTTTCGTACACGAATGGCGTCATCTCGCTGAAACGCGCCAGGTTGTGTGCCGCTTCCGGGTTGTAGTCCAACACGAAGTCGCCGCCGAACTCGACCCCCGGCTGGACGACCAACGCGATGACGCGGTCCCAGGCCGCTTCCAGCCCCTCATGTAAGAACGCCGTGCGTGTAACCTCCAGCGTGCGCCGGGCGTCCTCCACCATTGTCACTTGGATGTGGTCTTCGTGCGCTGTTGCCCCTCCGGGAACAGGAACCTCGGTGCCGATTACATAGCGGGGTTTGCAATCCTGTCCGAGGTCCGAACAGGCGCTTTCGGCGACATTCGCAAGCCAGGCGGTGCGGCAGGCGGCCAGTTCCTCGTCCAGCGGGCAGGACGGGTTATCGTCCCTCAGTCTCATGCTGGCGTCCAGGTGGATTTTGGTGTAGCCAGCCTGCACGTACGCCCTCACCATATCCGCCGATTTTTGCATGGCGCTTGCGGCAGGCTCGTTTTGCCAGACGCTCGGCCCCAGGTGATCGCCGCCCAAGATGAGCCGTTCTGCGGGCAGGCCGTTTTCGGCGGCGATGTTGCGCACGAAGCGGAAGAAATCCACAGGGGTCATGCCGGTGTAACCGCCGAACTGATTGACCTGATTGCAGGTAGATTCAATCAGAACCGGCCCCTCCCCCCGCATGGCCGCCTTCAGCACCCATGGATGAGCGGAACAAAGCGAGGGGGTGCCGCGTGCTTCGCCTCGTTTCTGGGCGCGGACGATTTCATCCAGAAAATGTGACATACTTCATTGCCTCATCCAACGTCGGCTGGGCAGACGTACCGCCTGCAGCCCGTGTCGAGAGAGACCCGCAGACTGCCGCGAGCGAAAGGGATTTTTCCATGCTCCAGCCGTTCAGGTAGCCGTAGAGGAACCCAGCGTTGAAGGTGTCGCCCGCCCCGACGGTATCAACCAAATCGACCTTCAGGGCCGGGATACGGGAGGCTTCCTTGCCGCGGCAAGCAATCGCTCCATCCGCACCCAATTTGATCACCACAACCTTGCATGACTCGCTGAGTTGCTGAATCGCCGATTCGATCTCTTTTGCCTTTGAAATTGCCAAAGCTTCTTTCTCATTCGGCAGGAACACGTCCACCTGCTGAAGCAGCGCGTCGAAGCCGCGCCATTTGCCGGAAGGATCCCAGTTGGTATCGAGGGAGGTAGTCAGGCCAAGGGTGTGGGCTCGCTTGTAGAGATTCGGCAGGCCAGGCTGGATGGCGGTTTGGAGGAAATAACTGGCAATGTGCAGGTGCCGTGCCCGGCGCAGCAGATCGTCGGTTATGTCGTCGGCAGTCAGGGCAGGAATCAGGCCAGGGTAGGTCAGGATGGCGCGGTCCGTCCCTCGATTCAGGATGACACTCAGGCCTGTCTGCCCGCCCGGGCGGACAAGCACACTGGAGGTATCCACTCCATGGGTATTCATTTCTGCAAGCATGAAACGCCCGAAGGTGTCGTCACCGCAAATGCCAATGAAGGTGATCCGCAGCCCGAGTCGCGCCGCACCACATGCGAAGATGGCGGACGAGGAGCCGACTGTCAGCGCGGCGGAATCAACCAGTTTCTCGATTTGCCCGAAGGATGGAACTACTTCTCCGCTCAAGATCAAGTCGGGGTTGATTTCACCAGCAACAAGGATATCGAATGTTTTTACCATTGTCTGTTATAGGGGCAAACATATGTGCCCGCCTCTATAAATTAATATCTTTTATACCAATCGAACGACGCATCAGCTTTGTAAAAATCGCTGATGGGTTTGCCAAGCTCGGAGCACAACGCAGTGAGACGGGAGAGACGTTCACAGCCGGTGGTGCGCAGAAAGGCGAAACGGGCTTCTCCATCCAGGCTGATAGCTTCCTGCCAGAGGGCGCGCCCAACCGCAATGCCAGAGGCTCCGGCTTTGCAGGCCACCGTAATTTGTCGGACGAAGGTCTCGAAAGCAACTGCGGCGGAAAGCAAAATCCAGGGCGTGACGGAGGCGGCGGAGATTTCGGCGCAGGCCACGGCCCAGGCGGATTCATCCCTGTCGACGATATCGAGCGGAAACTCGGCCTTGAGCACATCCACGCCAAAGGGGGTCAGGCGGCGGGCGGTCTCGATAACCGCGTAGCGTTTCTCGTCCGAGGAGAGTTTCTTCGCCGCCGGGTCGAGCGGATAGGAGAGCGGCTCCAGCATGATTGCCAGGTCGTATTTACGGCAATCATCCGCCACTTGTTTTACAAAGGCTTCAACTTCGCCTGCCGTCGGCGAATCGGGGTGATAGTAGACTAGGAGTTTGACGGCATCCGCTCCCATACGTTTAGCCTTCTCGATGCTCCAACCGGGCAGGACCTGGCTCTGGCGGGCGGTCGGCCTGCCGGTGTAACCGGTTGACTCAACCGCTACCACCAGTCCGGCCTGCTTTGGAATGACTCCCGCAGCAATGGCCTGCGCTGCCGAAACCTCCGGGTCGAGCAAGACTGCAGTGGAGTATTCTGCCAGTATGGCAGTCACATCCAGTTTAAAACGGGAGAGTACAATATCGTTGACAAAAGCCGGGTTGGCTTTTCTCAGGTTCTGGCGATGGTCGAGAGCCAGGCAGGTGAAGATGCCGCGTGAGGTGCTGATGCGCTGGAGACCGCGCAGTTTACCGATGGAGAGAGATATCACAATTTATAGCCAAAGGGATTTAAACCATTTCATACCTTGTGGATTTTGAACTGCGGCAGGTAGTCTTTATGCTGGGCGAAAAGTTCGTTGGTCATCTGCCTGATCTCAGCCAGTGAGAGCACCGCGGCCGTCAGCGGGTCGTGGCAAATAGCGCGGAAAACCATGGTTGGGTCACCGGTCAGGGCGGCAGTGATGGCCATCTCCTCAATACCGCTCGAGAGCTGGGTCAAAATGGCGCACTCGGGCGGCAGCGGGCCGACCTGGAGAGGATGGAAGCCGGCCTTGTCCACATAGACCGGGACTTCAACACAAGCGCCTTCGGATAAATTGGTTATGAGCTTGGTGTTGGGTACGTTGCCGTTGAACTTGAACGGTTCGCCGCCTTTCAGAGCGTTGATGATATAGGCAGCGTATTCCAGACCGCGTGTCAGGTCGCTGCGGGTAACTTCCTTGGCCAGTTCGACGCGCACGCCGTCTTTCCAGGTGGCTTCGGTGTTCTGGTATTCCTTCAAGATGTAGGCATATTCGCCCGGATTCCAACCGGTGCCATGGGTGCAGTATTTCTCGATCAGGTCGGGGCGCTTGCGGAACCACCAGTTGTACTCGGAGTTGTGCCCGCTGGACTCGGTTACGTAGTAGCCGAGTGCCAGGTACATCTCGTTGCGGACCTGCTCCGCGTTGTAAATGTCAGGGTTTTCGGTGATGGCTTTGTGGATTTGTGGATTAGCATCCTGGCCGTTGACCTCAAATTTGAGATACCAGGCCTGGTGGTTGATGCCTGCACACAGGTAGCTGACTTCGGGATACAGCGCCCCGATCCAGACCGCCAGCATCATGGCCGTCCCCTGGACCGAGTGACAGAGTCCCGTGACCGGGATGCGGGTCTGCCGTTGCAGGGCGCCGCACAGCATGGCCATCGGGTTGGTGTAGTTGAGCAGGATGGCGTGCGGACAGTATTTTTCCATATCGCGCACGATGTCCGTCATTGGTGGCAGGGTGCGCAGGAAGCGGAAAATGCCGCTCGGGCCGCGCGTATCGCCAACGTTGATATCCACGCCGTATTTCTTTGGGATTTCGATATCGTATTTCCAGACATCCGTGCTGCCAGCTAGGATAGTGGTGAGCACCACGTCTGCGCCCTTAAGCGCTTCCACGCGGTCGAGGGTGGCAGTTACTTTGGCATGGTATTTCCCAGCCTCGACGAGTTTCAGCACAGTCTTATGGGCAAAGTCCAGCCGCTCGGCGTCGATGTCCATCAGGGCGATGTGGGCGTCTTCGAGCAGGGGGAAGGTCAGGATGTCGCGGACGAGCCCGGCGGTGAAGCCGAGGCTGCCGGCGCCAATGAAGGTGATCTTGGTCATGTGAGTCTCCTTGTCAGGTTATATGCCATTCTACCGCTTCACACCGCTCAGGGCGATGCCCTCGATGAACTGTTTCTGTGCCAGGAAGAAGACGACCACCAACGGCAAGATGCTGATGAGCGCTCCAGCCATCAGGACGGTGAACTTGCCGCCCAGAGTGAGTTGCTGCTGGAAGAAGGCCAGTCCCACTGTGAGGGTGGTATGCGGGACCGCCGGCATGTAGACCAGTGGATGCAGCAGGTCATTCCATGCGCCTTGGAAGGTGAAGATTGCCAGGGCGGCCAAAGCGGGTTTGGAGAGCGGCATATAGACATCCCAGAAAATCCGGAACAATGAAGCACCATCCATGCGGGCGGCATCCACCAGGTCGCGCGGGATGGTCAGGAAATACTGCCGCAGTAAAAAGGTCCCGAACGCTCCGCCCCAGAAGGCGGGCAGCCAGAGCGGGACACTCGTTCCGATCAGACCGAGCCACTTGAAGATGATAAAGTTTGGAATCAGGGTTACCTGCGAGGGGATCATAAGCGTAACCAGCAATAAAGTGAAAAGCAAGTTGCGACCTCTAAATTTGACCACTGCAAAACAGAAGGCCGCCATGGCGCAGGTGATTAATTGGCCGATGGCGATCAAGATTGAGATATAGGCGCTGTTGAAGAATAAGAGCGGGAAGTTGATATCCACCGCAAAGAGGTCGCGAAAATTTTGTAGCGTCCAGGTGGGTGGGATCAAGGTGCGGGTGAACTGGTCTGCGGGAAGTTTGAAGGAGGTCGAGACCATCCAGAGGAAGGGTCCCAGCATGATAACCGACCCGAGGATGAGGAGGGCATATGTGACAATATCGAGGATTAGTTTTTGGGTCTGTCGGGTCATGACAACCTCCTATTCGTACACCACATAACGTCTTTCCAACCATAAATAAAATATCATCAAGAGAATAATGAAAATGGCAAGTTCTATGGCTTGGGCACTGGCGCCACCGTAATTGAAGAACGTCCAGGCATTCCGGTAAATGGAATAAACCACCACCGGGAAGGAACTATCGCCCTGGCCGCGGCGGGTGAGCATATAAATATAGTCGTATGCTTGAAAAGCGTTAATGGTGGACATAAGCGTCTGGAAGAAGATGCTGGGTGTCACCAGCGGTAGGGTGATACGGAAAAACTGCTGGGACCCGCCTGCGCCGTCGAGCGTGGCAGCTTCGTAATATTCCCTCGGGACGGCAGTCAGGCCGGCGAGGAAAATGATCATACCTTCGCCGATCGCACCCCAGACATTGACAATGATAAGCGCAAGGAGAACGTTATTGGTACACAGCCAGCAGACGCCTTTTCCCCCGAAGGATTCGATGATGTAGTTCAGGATGCCGGTGTCTTTGCCGTAGATCATGTTCCATACCAGGGCGGTGGCGACGGCAGAGGTAACTGCCGGGAGGAAGTAGATGGTGCGGAAGATGGACACCCCGCGGATTTTGCGGTTGAGCAGCACTGCCACCAGAAGGGAAATGACCACCACGCTTGGAACATATAGCAGGCTGAAAAGGAACGTGTTGGTGAATGCTTTGATGAGTTTTGGATCGTTGAAAAGCGCAATGAAATTGGCCAGCCCGGCCCACTTGGGCGGCGTGAGCAGGTCCCAGTGGGTAAAACTGAGAGCAATTGTTGCCACAATGGAACCAAGCACACCAAACGCCAGCCCGATCAGCGTAGGTGTGAGCATCAACCAGAGCGAGAGTTTTTCGCGTCCCAACGGTTTGGTTCCGTAGTCCATGGTGTGTATCCTTCCTTACCCCCTTCCAAGGAAGGGGGTAAGGGGGTGGTTCATTTACTTATTCTTGGCAAGCACGGCGTCAGCCTGAGCGACGATATCATTGAGTGTCGTGTTCAGGTCCGCTTCACCGCGCCAGACAGCGCCCATGCCATCGCCGACGACGGATGCCCATTCATCATAGCCTTTGAAGACTGGCTTCATGTGAGCAAAGGCAAGGGAATCGAGGAACACCTGCTGGTTCAGGGTGGAACCACTCTGCTGCAGGAAGATTGGGCTTTCGGCCACAGTCTTCAGCACCGGGCAGGCAAATCCGAGTTCGGCCAGGCGGGTCTGTCCACTTTGGCTGAGAACGAACTTGATGAAGTCGAAGGCTTCCTGCGGGTGCTTGGTTGCCTTGGCAACCACAAAGCCGGCACTGTTGACGCTGGTGGCTTGTCCCGACGGGCCTTTGGGCATTGGAGCAACGTCATACTTGAAGCCGCCGGTGTTATAGCCGGGCACTGCCCAGTGTCCCATCGGCATCATGGCAGCCACCTTTGCCTGGAACAGGTCGCCACCATACTGGCCAATGGTGTTGGCATCCGGCACAGACTTGTCCACGAAAACCATATCGTAAAGAAGTTGCCAGGCCTGACGTGCCGCAGGGTCACCAATCAAAGTCTTGGTATGATCTGCATTGACAATGTCACCGCCATACGCCCAGATGGCCTCACTCCAGCCGGGTTCCATATCCCACTGGTCAAAGACAAAACCATACTGGTCAATCTTACCGTCGCCGCTTGTGTCTTTGGTCAGTTGCTTGGCGGCCGTGCGCAGGTCTTCCCAGGTCCAGTCGGAGGTCGGGTAGGCCATGCCAGCCGCGTCAAACATATCCTTGTTATAGAACAGGACGATGGTCTGGAAGTCGCGCGGCAGACCATAGTAACCATCGGAAGTCTGGTAAGCAGACAAGGTCTGCGGGTAAACATCCTTGAGCATGTCAGGATTCTGGTCGACGTAAGGCTGGAGATTGAGCAGCACGCCGCGGCTCTGGTAATCCAGGAAGAGCGGGGCATCCATGGCAAAGATATCCGGCGGCGTGCTGGCGGCCAATTGGGTCTTGAGTTTGTCCCAGTAGGCGCCCCAGTCAGAAACTTCGACATTGACCTTGATGTTGGTGTTGGCGGCTTCAAAGTCAGCCACAATTTGGTTCCAGACCGCCAGCTCTTCCGGCGCGCCCCAGGCGCTGAAGGTGATGGTCACCAGGCCTCCTCCCGTGGTGCCAGTTTTCCCGCCGCAGGCACTTAATACAAAGGTCAGGGTGACGAGTAGGGCTAAAATCTTGCGTATCATCTTTTCTACTCCTTTTCAGTTGGTTTAGAAATATCGTCGGATGGACAGAGGAACATTGAAGTTTCCATTTTCTTCCTGAGCACCTCCTTACAATTTGACCACGGACTGCCGGACGAATTCCACCCGCTCGGCGTTGATGTCCATCAAAGCAATGTGGGTGTCCTCGAGCAGAGGGAAGGTCTGTATGCAGCATACAAGTTCGGAGGTGAAGCCAAGACTGCGGGCGCTGATGAAGGTGATTTTAATCATGTTGGTGATATTTCCTTGAACGGCTAGTCGTCGTCAGTCATGCGAAAGTCAAAATAGCCGGGGAGAGGGAATTCCTGTCGGACTCTTGCCATCAACTTCTCGTCAATTGGGATGTTTTCAGCAGTGCTTAAGCGCTGTGCGTGATAATTAAACCACAATTTCGACAGCGATACCTCGCCTTCTCGGATATCGGCAATGGTGGGATGCCTGGAGAAAAAGTCTTCCACGGTAGCCAGGTTTCCAACAACCAGGGCGGCCTGCGCTTCGAGCAATTGAGTCCTCGCGTGGTTTCGTATCCTGTCAGGAAACCCACTGAATAGGTCCAGCCATTGCCGGGCAAAGCCAGCTTCGATCAGGAATTGTCCGCATTCCAGCACCAACGGTAAAAGGGAGGGCATGATCCTGCAAGCCGCAATATATTTTGTAGCCACAGTATCAAATTGTTTCTCGTCTCGATCTAGAATCGCCAGGTTTCTTAATGCCCAAGGAGTAACTTCAAGGGATTGAGAACGTTCCCATTCGTGACGAGCGCCAACCCGGTCGCCTTGATAATATTTCATTATCCCTAAATGCAGAAGCGCCAGCCAGTTTTCGCCTATCCCTTCTGAGTGCTCAAGCAGGTTGCTCCATTCCCTTTGTACCATTGTGCCATTGGGTTCAGAGTCGGGGGATGGTAAAGGGAACTTTCCTTTGTGGAGTAAATCTGCCCAGGGGGCTTGTTCTGTTCCCAGGGATTGGTCGTCAAAAACCAATCCTGTTGAACAGAAGGGCGGCTCGCCAGCCGTCTCCTGGCGCAGACGTTCGAGTGCGCCCCAGCCAGAGCCGCGTTGGAGGATTTCCGCCGGCGGTTGACTGG
>JAPLGV010000176.1 GCA_026389975.1 Chloroflexota bacterium | reverse complement strand
GAAGGATGTGGACGGCTTTTCACCGCTCAACATTGGCCGCCTGGCGCAGAAAGGCCGCGAGCCGCTGTTCGTGCCGTGCACGCCCTACGGCTGCATCTATCTTTTGGAACAAGCTGGGGTGAAAATCGAAGGAGCGAATGCGGTCGTGCTGGGACGCTCGAACATCGTCGGTATGCCGGCTGCGCTTTTGCTCATCAGCCGGAACGCAACCGTCACCGTCTGCCACTCGCGGACCCGTGACCTGCCCGCCGTCATCCGGCAGGCCGACATCCTGATTGCCGCCATCGGCAAGACGGAGATGGTACGCGGCGACTGGATCAAGCCGGGCGCGGCAGTCATTGACGTAGGCATCAACTCGGTTCCGGACGCCAGCAAGAAGAGCGGGCACCGGCTGGTGGGTGACGTGAACTTCGAGGAAGCCAAGGAAGTGGCAGGATTTATCACCCCCGTCCCCGGAGGTGTGGGCCCGATGACGATTGCAATGTTGATGAAGAATACGCTGAGGGCAGCCCAGATCAAGGACCCATAATGGAGTGGTAGCCTTAGAATCCGCTGGTGGTGTTGTGGTCGCGAGCGAGCTCGGGGAGTAAGAATCCATTGAAAGAACCATACTTCACACCTGCAACCATCATGTGCAAGGCTTTGGAGATGTTGCAACCGCTTGAGGAAATCGTGCGCCAGCATTCATCCTCTCTGGCACTGGGTTGCTCGGCCCTGTTGGTTCTTGACCTGCAAGCATACTTCCTCGACGAAGCCTCACATGCTTTCATTCCCAGCGCCCCGGCCATCATACCGGGGGTCAATGCCCTTATCCGAGCGTATTCGGCTCGTGGCCTGCCTGTCGCCCTGACCCGCCATGTCAACACGCCTAAAGATGCCGGGCTGATGGCAGCCTGGTGGCGCGACTTGATCAGTGCAGATGATTACCTGAGCGAGATCGACCCACGCCTAGAGCGCGGGAATGGCATCGAAATCCTCAAGACGCGCTACGACGCTTTCCTCGACTCCCCGCTGGAGGCACTCCTGCGGGCGAGGGGTGTCAATCAGGTTGTGGTCTGCGGAGTGATGACCCATCTGTGTTGCGAGACGACTGCCCGAGCAGCCTTCATGCGCGGCTTCGAGGTTCTCTTCACTGTCGATGGCACCGCCACTTACAATGAGGCTTTCCACCGCGCCAGCCTACTTAACCTGGCGCACGGCTTTGCCAGGCCGGTGCTTATGGGTGATATCCTGAAAACGTTGGAAGGCGTACATGATCGATGATGTGATCGTCGTCGGTGCGGGGCCAGCGGGGATCACGACCGCCCTGCAGCTGCGCCGCTACGGGTTGGGAGTGCGCCTGTTCGAAGCGGCCCGTCCGGGTGGGCTGCTGTGGAACGCCAACCGTGTGGAAAACTACCCGGGGTTCCCTGGCGGCTTACCCGGCCCGGACCTGGTGCGGATATTCCTGGCCCAGGCCGCGGTGGGAGGCGTGGAGATCATTCCCGAGGCAGTGCGGGAGCTCGACTGGCGAGGAGGCCTGTTCCGGGCCAGAACCCCGGACGGGGTAGTCCGGGCCAGGGCGGCAGTAGTCGCATCGGGCACGCATCCCCGCTTTCTGACCAGCTTCCCGGTCCCGGAGGCGCTGCGGGAACGGGTCGTCTACGAGGTCGCCGGGTTGCTGGATCTCAGCGGGGAGAAGATCGTCATCATCGGCGCCGGCGACGCAGCTTTCGACTATGCCCTCAACCTGGGAGAAAGAAATCACGTAACGATCCTGAACACAGGGGAGCAGGTCAAATGCCTGCCCCTGCTCCGGGAGCAGGCGCTGGCCTGCCCCAACATTAAGTACCGCCCGGGCACAGCCGTCATCGGACTGGCTGATCAACCCCCGGGCGGGTTGACAGTGGAATGTTCTAGCCCTATCGGTCCGCTGGTCCTGCATGCCAATCATTTGATCGGTGCCATCGGCCGGGATCCGCACTTGGACTTCGTCTCCGCTTCCCTGCTGGGACGCTCGTCCGAACTCGAAGATCGGGGCATCCTCCACTTTGTCGGTGACGTCAAGAATGGCATATTCCGGCAGACAGCCATCGCCGTGGGCGATGGTATTCGGGCCGCGATGTCCATTCATCACGCCCTGGAGGAGTGTACCAATGAAAGTGATCGCCTCGACCGGAAGAGAAGACAGTGGAATGTGTCGAATCCGTCCAACCGCCCATCCCGCGCCTGGATAAGTGGGTCTTGCTGGTCTCCACCATGTACGGCTGCCCGGTCGGCTGCGCCATGTGCGACGCCGGGGGGTTCTATCATGGCAAGCCAAGCGCAGCCGGGATCCTCGACCA
Organism: Chloroflexota bacterium; assembly: GCA_026389975.1. GTDB lineage: Bacteria > Chloroflexota > Anaerolineae > Anaerolineales > Villigracilaceae > UBA877. The sequence goes on along the minus strand of JAPLGV010000176.1, from coordinate 3,141 downwards.
GATCGATTTCCTTGTCCACCGACGCTTTCCCAACGGGAGCGTCCCATGCAAGCAGTTCAAGATCCAATTCGCCCGCATGGGTGAGCCGGCCCTCAATCCGGCCGTGCTCGAGGTACTGGAGAAGCTGCCGGGTCTGTACAACGCCCCGGGGCTGATGCCGTCCATCTCGACGGTCGCCCCAGCCGCCAGCGGACGCTTCTTCGAGCGCCTATTGGAGATCAAACAGGCTAATTATCCCGGTGGGCAATTTCAATTCCAGTTCTCGCTCCATACCACCGACGACTGGCTGCGCGATAAGATCATCCCGATCCGCAAGTGGACGCTGGCTGAGATGGCTGCCTTCGGGGAGCGCTTCTACTCTCCAGGCGACCGTAAGATCACGCTCAACTTTGCCCTAGCGCGCCAAAACCCGCTCGAGGCAGGCGTCCTGAGGCAGCAATTTTCGCCCGAGAAATTCCTGGTCAAGATCACACCGATCAACCCCACCTATCGGGCGGCGGAGAATGGCCTGGCATCGTACATCGACCCTCAGGCTTCCGCCCAACAGGATGAGATCGTCACGGCGCTACGCGATGCTGGGTATGAGGTCATCGTCAGTATTGGCGAAGTGGAGGAGAACCAGGTCGGTAGCAACTGCGGCCAGTATCTTAGGACGCATCTGAATGCCGAAAAGAAAATGGATACGGGATATACCTATCCCCTTACGGAAGGTGAGTACAACGCCTGATACACCGACTCCAGTGAGCAGAAAGCCGTGAGCGGGGAGCAAGCGCGGGTATAATACCTTAGGATGACGATGGCATCTCCCTTCTCCCGTTTGTAACACTTTCAATGTCTATCGCTATTGGCGGTGGGCCGACCTTCGCCCTCGTGACAGAATGAAAAAATACCCCTATTGCGCGGAAGTAATACAGGATGACGCGGCTTTCTGCCGTTAATGTAGTCGTAGTCAATGGTCAACGCGCCCAGCCTTACGATCTTGCTAAAATAGAGATAAGATGAACCCCAAACCCATCAGCCAAAACACCCTGTTCTACGGTGACAACCTTCCCATTCTACGGGAATACCTGTCTGATGAGAGCGTGGACCTGATCTATCTCGATCCGCCTTTCAACTCCAACCGATCCTATAACGTGCTGTTTAAAGACGAAAGCGGCGTCGAGGCCGAAGCTCAAATCACCGCCTTCGATGACACCTGGCACTGGAACAGTGCTGCCGAGGAGACTTACCACGAGCTGGTGGAGAACGGCTCAGCGAAAGTGGCCACCATGATGAGCGCCTTGCGGGATTTCATCGGCAATAACCAGATGATGGCCTACCTGGTGATGATGGCTGTCCGGCTGGTGGAGCTGCACCGGGTGCTCAAGCCGACCGGGTCCCTGTACCTGCACTGTGATCCGACCGCCAGCCATTATCTGAAGATCGTGCTGGATACAATATTCGGTGTAAAAAACTTTCAAAATGAAGTTGTATGGAAAAGATTTAACTTTCATGCAGACGCTAATCGATATGGCCGGGTAGCAGATAGAATATTGTTCTATACAAAATCCGATGAATACACATTTAACAAGCTTTTTGTTGGTTACTCAGACTGGTATCTAGAAAATAAATTTGATCATTTCGATGAGAAAGGCCGGTTTTCTTTAGATAACCTTAATCCACCAGGAGGCAGGGGACCTGTTTATGAATTTCATGGAGTGACAAAAGCCTGGCGATTTACACAGGAAAAAATGTTAGCACTGGACGAAGAGGGTCGAATTTATTTTGACTCAAAGGTACCGCGATTAAAGCGGTATTTGGAAGAGCTCCGAGGCCAGGCTGTTCATGACACTTGGATCGATATACCCCCAATAAACTCTCAAGCCGCCGAACGACTCGGCTACCCAACCCAGAAGCCGTTGGCCCTGCTGGAACGCATCATCCAGGCATCCAGCAACGAAGGCGATCTGGTGCTCGATCCCTTCTGCGGCTGCGGGACCGCCGTGGTTGCCGCCCAAAAGTTGAACCGTAAATGGATCGGGATCGACATTACCCACCTTTCGATTACGTTGATGAAATATCGTTTGAAGGACAATTTCAACCTGATTGAGAAACAGGACTATGTAGTCATCGGCGAGCCGGGAGATCTGGCGGATGCCCGACAGCTGTCACACGATGATCGCTATCAGTTCCAGTGGTGGGCTCTCTCCTTGGTCCAGGCCAAACCACTGGGTGGCGTTGGCGGACGAGAAGGCAAGAAGGGCAGCGACAAAGGTGTCGACGGCGTGCTCAACTTCCTGGATGCAAAAGGTAAGATGGAACGCGTGCTCATCCAGGTCAAGAGTGGGCACGTTAACTCGGGGATGATCCGTGATCTGCGCGGTACGGTCGAGCGGGAAGGGGCTGCTGTCGGAGTGTTCATCACCCTGGACCCACCAACGAGCGATATGACCACAGAGGCTGTCTCCGCCGGCTACCACCAGCGCGGTTTGAAGGGCAACCAGCATGCCGGTCAGATGTGGGAAAAGGATATCCCCCGCATCCAGATCCTGTCCATAGAAGATTTATTCGCAGGTAAGGGTATCGAGATGCCACCGTCAGCATACGGTACATTCAAACAAGCCGAAAAGATCAAGAAGAAGGAAGGCACCCAGCTTACCCTTGGTGAGGAGTAAGCCACTTGAAGGATGGATATCTTATGCCAATACCCCCTACACATATGGAATCGGAATTAAGCATGGCTTACGTTCAAGCCGTGGTCGCATCAGCTGGAGCCTATTACCTTCCCTACAAACCTCCAGAATATGGGCTGGATTGCAATATTATGCCCGTAACGATTATGTCAGATGGATCATACAATTACACAGGGCATTTCTTACAATGCCAGGTAAAATCAACAACCGATTGGATTGAAAGGGGCGATTTCCTCTTGTATGATTTGGACGCAGAAGCATATAATAAATTAGTTAAGCTCGAAGGTAAAACAGCTATTTTAATCGTGTTCAAACTTCCTAAGAACGTGGATGAATGGCTGGTGTGCACAGAGAATTGTTTGGAGTTGCGCCATTGTTGCTATTGGATATTTCTCGAAGGCGATCCGACGCCAAATACTAGTTCTAAACGGGTATCCATTCCCAGAAACCAGATATTCGATCCAAATGC
>JAPLGV010000075.1 GCA_026389975.1 Chloroflexota bacterium | reverse complement strand
GCCCTTGCCCAGATTATACAGGTCATACCCAATGTGGTAGAACCAGGGGTCGCAGGAGCGCATCAGCCCTTGTTCGAGAGTCAACAGGCCGCTGGGCTGAGCATTTGCTCCATGGCAGGTGTCAGTGCCATTCTGCTGTTTTTCGGCCAGGCAGCGGTCGTAGGTCCAGTCGTACAGGGGATGATTGAAAATGTCAGTGAACGCATACCCGCATTCATAGGTGGTATCCGGTGTAAAGACACCGCTCTCCAGCGCGGCAGCCAGGGTGACGATTTTGAATACCGAGCCGAGCGGATACGTGCCTTGCGCGGCGCGGTTGAAAGTTGGCAGCTCAGATGTGAACTGTCTGTTGACGTTGTTTAGATCGTACCAGTTGGGGTCAAACCCCGGCGAGGAGACCATCGCCAGCACGCGCCCGGTGTTTACTTCCATCACCACGATTGCGCCAGGGAGACCGTCCATGGCGGCCTGGGCCTGTTCCTGCAAATCCTTGGCAATGGTCAGGGTAATGGAGGCGGCGGGTTCAGAATTCACCTGGGCCAGAACCGTTTCATTGGTCCCGTCTACGGAGGTGACGTAGAGTGTGGCGGCATTGCGGCCATGCAGATAGCTTTCTCCCCACTTTTCGATGCCTTCATAGCCTATCCGTTCCGCTCCGCTGTAACCGAGCCGGCGGTAGGTATTCATGTCTTCCTTTGAGATATAAATGGTATATCCGACTGCATTTGGGGCAAGGTTCGGTTCATAAAAACGGGAGGTGTAAGGACTGGCCGTTACACCGTTGAAACCTGTGATACCAGAAGCGTTTACCGCCTCGACGCTGGCCTCGCCAACCGGCACGAAATTTCCTGCCACATAGTTTTGATAATTATTGCGGATGATTTCCGGGCGGACGCCCGTCAGCTGCCAGAGTTTATTGAAAACGGCATTTTCACTGTCGGGCGAGACTTCCCCGGCGACGAGACTCAGGGCATAGGCATCCGTCTGGGTGGCGATGGCGTTGCCGTTGCGGTCGTAGATGTCGCCGCGCGCCGGGCTGACAGAATTGGCGACCAGGCGCTTGCCTCCGGCCAATTCGGGCAGGATCAGGCCGTCGTCCCACTGGAGCCGCCATTGGCCGTTCTCCAACACCAGGTTGGTATTGAAGTCACGCTGGATATCGCCGAAAAGGCTGGTGTGGTAGGTGATGTGGAAGGACACCTGGGAATTCTGCGGATCGGTCAGCATGGACAGGATATTGTATTCGACCGTTTTTGCACTCATGGCGTTCAGGTCATCTGTGTAACGTTTGGAAAAATCATCCTGAGAGATGGCGTCACGACTGGCCTGCGTGATCATGGAATACATCGTGGCGTAATCTTCCGCTGTATTCCCGGTGACAACACGGGACATGGCATCCAGATAGGTGCGCAGAGCGGCATCCGCGCTGGGGACGCGTGTGACATTGACAACGGCGGTAGGCAGGGGTGTTATGCTTGTGCCGTCTCCGTCTCCGCCTCCGCATCCGGTCAGGAAGACGAACATCAGGAGCAGGTTTAGCAGATGTACGGGTTTCATCAGTTCACCTTTTGAGTCAACCAACCTGCTCGCCCCGTAAAACCGCGGCGGAGATAAGGCACGTGTAATTCAGGCTGGACTGGCACTCGGCGGAAATGTCGGTCTTGGGGGCAATGTCGAGTTGGCGCAGGGTGCGGGTCAGGTGGCAGAGCGGGAGTCCCATCACGCTGGCGTAGCAGCCGGACATCATTTCGACCGGATGGAATTTGGGGTGCTGGATGGCATAGGCCCCGGCCTTGTCGAGCGGGTCGCCGGTGGCGACATAAGTATCAATCTCTTCGTCGCTATAAGCCCGCATCGGCACATCTGTGACGCACAGATCCGTGCCCAGGTTCCCGTCGGACAGCCTCATTACAGCGATACCGGTATAGACCTGGTGTGTGCGGCTGCGTAACCGTAGGAGCATTTCCACCGCCTCGGCCAACTCCTTTGGCTTACCGAGGATGGCTTTCCCGTCCACCACGGCAGTGTCGGCGGCCAGGATGGTGAGGTCTTCGTGGGCGGAGGTGCCCTGCGGGCAGGTACGCGCCTTGCTTTCGGCCAGACGCAGGACGTAGGTCCCGGGCGCTTCGCCGGGGCGCTGGCTTTCATCCACTTCGGTGGGACGGGTGTTGAATATCCAGCCGCCAAGCGCCAGCAATTCCCGCCGCCGGGGGGAATTCGATGCCAGTACCAGTAAAGGTTGACCCATGGGCGGGATTCTAACACACTAGCGGGTTTTTCATCCCCGTTGTAAAATGGAACTGTCTACAGGGTACTGCGTAAATAACTGAACCGAAATTCCGTTATTTTCGAGCCCTTCGATACAGGAAAGTTCATGCGTTTATGACTCTACTGCAAAAACCATCTAAACACAAAGGTCACGAACCCCCAAATACCGGGGGCAGGTGGGCACGAAGGAAAAGCCTTCATCACTTATCCTTTGTGTACGTCGTGTCCTTCGTGTTAAAGACCTTTTTGCAGTGGACTCATTTATGCAAGAAGCAGTAAAACGAAAATTCAAACAAAGTGTGGATTTCCACCCGCTGAAACCCACACTTTGCCTTGGAATGAGTTAAACTCTTTCAAAGATAGCCGCCACTGCTTCGCCGCCGCCGATGCAAAGGGTGGCCAGTCCATAGCGGACCTGCCGCCGGTGCAATTCTCTAATCAGCGTTGCTACCAGCCGACCGCCGCTGGCGCCGATGGGGTGGCCGATGGCCACAGCGCCACCGTTGACATTCACCCGCGCCAGATCAAGCTCCAACTGTTTTACGGCAATCATCGCAACGGCGGCGAATGCCTCGTTAATCTCAAACAGGTCAATATCAGAAATCTTAATCCCCGCCCTGCCGCAAGCTGACTCGATTGCCCCCACAGGCGCATCCGGGAATCGGTCCGGTGATAGGCTCCAGGTCGAGTAGGCGACCAGCCGGGCGCGCGGTTTCAGGCTGTACTTCTTCAGCGCCGCCTCGCCCGCCAGCAGGGTCATCGCGGCTCCGTCGCTAATGGTGGAGGCGTTGCCGGCGGTGACGGTCCCTTCCTTGGTGAATGCCGGGCGGAGTTGCTTCAGTTTTTCGAAATCAACCTTGAATGGTTCTTCATCATCCGCAATTACTTCCTCACCCTTTTTGCTTTTCTTAACCACCGGGACAATCTCGTCCTTGAAAATCCCCTCTTTGACCGCCTTCTGCGCCAACTGATAGGACCGGATGGCGTACTCGTCTTGCGCCTCGCGGTTGAAGCTGTAACGCTCCGCGGCCGCGTCCGCAATTTCGCCCATGTGCCTGCCGGTGTAAGGGTCCTGCAAGCCATCGTAGACCATAAGATCGAGAAGTTCGCCGTGTCCCATGCGGTAGCCATAGCGCGCTTTTTTCAGGATGAATGGGGCCAGCGACATGTTCTCCATCCCACCGGCGATCACAACCTCCGCGTCTCCCAAGGCTATGGACCCGGCTCCCAGCATGATTGCCTTCAGGCCGCTGCCGCAAACCTTGTTGATGGTCATGGCATGGACATTATCCGGAAGGCCGGCGTAGCGCATGGCCTGCCGCGCCGGGGCCTGGCCGACTCCGCCGGTCAGAACCTGCCCAACAATTACCTCGTTAATCGCCGCCGGGTCAAGGTCCGCCCGTTCCGAAAGCATTTTCATCACCGTTCCCCCCAAGTGCGGAGCCTCTACATCCGATAATACACCACCGAAAGAACCAAACGGAGTTCTCAATGATTCTACAACATAGATGTCTTTCATCTTTTTACCTCAGGCTTGTGAATTTTGGCTGACAGCAAGTTCAGGGTTGAGATAGTTGGAACGGGCGGCAGCGGGGAAGATTGAAGCGGCGGGTTTTGCGAAAGAAAAGCATTTGTGCAGATTTATACAATCGCTATTATACAACTCCAAGTGAATATTATTATACAACACTCTGC
>JAPLGV010000396.1 GCA_026389975.1 Chloroflexota bacterium | reverse complement strand
CCAAGTATCATAGAGGTGGTTGATCGGCATTGGGTTACTCCGTGTATAAAATGGTTCCGATAAACCTATTTTATTGGAGAACCTGTGCCGATCAACTATTCTTTTGTTAAACTGTCAGGTGGCTAGTTTCTTTTTCTATATAGCGATTGCCTGTTCCTGCAGAATCTGCTCCCAGAAAGGCATCAACTGGCGCTTCTCAATCTCCTGCGGAGTGAATCCGTTGGCTTGTACAGATTCCAGGATGCGCGCCGAGGCAACCCCAAGCATCTCCAGCCGTTCGCGCTGGTTGAAGGGAGCAAAATCGGGAGAAATGATGATCAGGTCAATGTCACTTCCGTCTTGAGCAGATTCGGCAGCCTGGGAGCCGTATAACATGACACGCTCAATGTGGATGCCCATCTTCTCCAGTTCGGCGCCGAAGCGGCGGATTATTAGCTTAAGTTGGGGTGTTGTTTCAGCCATTGGATGATCTCCTGAGTCTGACGGAGATATTCTTTCGCAATTGATTCTGGATAATCGCGGATGGCGCGATATTCAGTTTTGATTTTCCGGGTCTTTCAAGATAGCCTGAAGGTTGAGTTTCAGTTCGGGGATGTCGTTTTCCACTACAGACCAGACGGCGTCCTCGTCAATTCCAAAGTAATGATGCACGAGGATGTTTCGCATGGCGATGATATCCGCCCAGGGAACATTCGCGTAACGAGCCTGGAATTCGTCGGGCAGGGCGCGGCAGGCCTCGCCGATGATCATGATGTGGTTGACCATCCAGTTCTGGAGCAGTTCATCGTTTAGGAAAGCTGCCTTTCCCCGCGCGGCGTATTTCTCGATGCGCTCAATGGCTTCGAGGTAGTCCCGGTTCCAGTACGGGACAAGGATGTCAAGCAGCCGTTCCCGTTCGCTTCTCACAGCGGACGCGCCTCCCGCAACACCTGCAGCCGGATGCGCTGCCGCAGCCCGGCCTCGGTCACAATGTCCACCTTGCAACCAAGCAGCACTTGCAGTTCCCGCAACAGGCGCGCCAAGTCCAGCAGACTGCGGCCAGATTCCAGCCGGACGAGAAAATCAATATCGCTGTCCGGGCGGGCGTCTCCGCGTGCTACCGAGCCGAACACTCGCACATCAAAAGCGCCGTGTTTGTGCGCGGTTTCCAGGATTTCGTCCCGCCTTGTTTTCAGGAGTGTTTCAAGTTCCATGACGTTGTCCTTCATTGTCATTTTAGCACAATTTTCTTGTTCGCAATGCTTTGGGTTAGTGGTGAGTTCTCCACATCCGCGCCCTCCTGCCTGGTTGGATTGCCATCGAAACCGGGTAATATTCTTCGGAACTCGTTTGTCCTGTCCTTCCTTGCCGCCATCACCTGCAGGCCTTCTGCTTTCCGCTTTCCGCCTCCTGCCTTCCGCTTTCCGCCTTCTGCTTTCCGCCTCCTACCTTTTGCTTTCCGTCTTTGTGCATCTTCGTGTTTCGTGGATAATCTTTCCTTGATTGCAGATTCATTGATTGCCGTGTTGGGCAAATTGGACTGCAGGTTCCATCCCGGAGCGCAATCCGTCATGGTTGACGATCCAATTCTATCGATGGAGTGAAATTTCTGAAATCAGTGCGAATAAGGTCATGGGAGGATTTTTAATTTTTCCTATTATTTGAACCTCATTGAATTTCTAATTGAGTCCAAAAAACCGTTTTCCGAAGGCGGGTGGCGACCTCCCGGAAGAGCACCGGGGCGATGTGCGCGCACCCTCCCCTTCACCCTTCGGGTACTGCGCGGGGACGATGTCGGCGGGGACCATGTTCAAATCCTAGGCAATGAACTCTACAAGAACTCTGAAAATATGTTCCTCTTCCAACCCCTACCAGACAAGAATCAAATAAGCAAGCCTCTTGCCATTTGCCTGTACAGAAAATGGCGCACCAGATTGGTGCGCCGTTCATCTTATGAAACTCACTCTTTCTTTTCAGATCTCTCGTCGGAACTCTTTTCAGTACTCTTCTCAGAACTTTTCTCGGTCTTCGCCGCCGGTTCCTTGATTTCGCCACTTTCTTTGCTTTCTTTTTTCTCTTCCATTTTCTCGTCTGCCTTTTTAGCCAGCTGGCCGGAAGGGCTACGGTCCCCAGCGCGGCTGCCAGTCCGACCGCGGGTCAAATGTCAGCCGGGTCTCTTCCGAGCCGTCTGGGCGCATGCGGTAGATCTCGTTGTTCCAATCCCGGAAAGAAGTGAAAGTGATCCAGTCCCCGTCCGGGGAATAGCTCGGCCCCAGGTTGTCCCCCTCCTCGGTCAGTTGCTGCAAGTCGCTCCCATCGTTTCGGATGGTGTAAATGTCGTGGTTTGTCGCTACCCCGGTATAGAACACCAGTCTTTGGCCGTCCGGCGACCAGCTGCTGCGTCCGCCCATGTTCGGCAGGTCGGTCACCTGCCGCAGGTTGGACCCGTCGCTGTTCATCACCCATAGCTGCCTGCTCCCCGACCGGCTGGAGGCGAACGCGATCTGCGTCCCGTCCGATGACCAGGTCGGGTCGATCCTGTCGCCTTGCGTG
>JAPLGV010000474.1:4319-9390 GCA_026389975.1 Chloroflexota bacterium | reverse complement strand
TTCCTGGTCAATGTCAATTTTGCGAACGAGGCCGAGTTCCATGTTTACTCCTGAGATTCACCACTAAGGACACAAATAGTCACAAAGGAAAACCTTCGTGTTCCGGTGTGTCCTTCGTAGTGAATGAATGTTCTATCTTCGGTTTATCTTACGGGGAAATGTAGAAAGCGTCAAGGAGAAAAAGAGCGGGGCGGTCTTGCGACCGCCCCGTTGGGCATTTACGGTGTGAATGTGATTGTTTTCTCCAGGCAAGTACCCGCCATACCATCCAGAGAACAAACTCGAATGGTGGCCGTAATGCTATGACCGGCAGGATTTGCAGAAAATCCGTCATTCGTTGTAATGCCAACTTCCCCCGCTTCCAAGTTTTGATCGGTAGATGCTGCGGCACAACCGTTAAAGTTAGGGAAATTGTTTCGATCCACCGTTACCGTCTCACTGGTCGCCTGATCTGTAGTAATGACCCGGTCGGACTCCCAGGTGACGCTGCCGTTATTGGTGATCTGGAACTTAATCCCATAAAGAACGCCGCAGACCGTCGTGGAAGAATAAATCACATTGAAGGAAGCCGCCGGGGTGGGCGTGGGCGGCGGCGTGACAATAGGCAGCCCGGCGGTATTCCCCACCACCGTGGCATAATATCCCCACAGCCAGCAGGTGATGGCCGGATTGGAGGGCAGTTTTATGACCCAGGTATCGCTTGAGGCGTTGCGGCCCACCACCTCGGCGTTTTGACCAACGTTTACAAGGCCAAGGATATCGTAGGCCGGGCCGGGGCCCGAACGGCAGTTGGTCTGTACCGAGACGCTGACCATCGGGACCTCCGGGGTGAGGGTGAACGTCGGCGTGGGAGTCAGGGATGGCGTGAAAGTAAACGCAGGCGTGTTGGTTGCCATGGCAGTCAGGGTAGATGCCACGGCATTGGCAAGGGCCGTCTGGACCGCTGCCGTCGAAGCGACAATCTCGGCCGCCCGCGTCTGTATGGCCGCAGTCGAATCCTGATTCGTACCACTGACAACAGCAGGCCCCCCTGGCATGTTACAGGCTGAGACGAGCATGAGAAAGACCGAGGCGCTTATCGCAATTAATTTTTTCCAGAACATGGAGTCTCCTTTCTTCGGCAGATGAATTTACACTATCATCATACTTTTTTTTGTCTCAATATACAACCCCCTTAAATATAATCGAGGCGGCCAATTGGCCGCCCCGGGAGAACTTACAGGATATGAGGAGATTTTTTACCCTTCGGGTAGGATGTCGTCGCTGCCCCTGTTGGGGAAAAACGCTCCTCCCCAAGAACAGGGGACGATGTCCCCAAGTGGGGATGATATCGCAACGACTGGAATCTAGTCTGATGCCCCGGCATCCGGGATTTCTGTCCACTGCGAGGAACCAGCTTGAGCAAGCGCCTTTTCGACCGCCAGGAAGCGTCCATGGACAAAACCGGTCCCGGCCGGGATCAGCTTGCCGATGATGACGTTCTCCTTCAACCCATAGAGCGGGTCGGTGGAAGAACCGATGGCCGCGCCCGCCAGCACCTTGATGGTATGCTGGAACGAGGAAGCCGAGAGGAACGAGTCGGTGCTGAGGGAGGCTTTGGTCACACCCAGCAGCAGTTCATGGAACTTGGCCGGAGTCTTATCTTCGGCCAGCAGTTGTTCATTGACTCTCTGGACTTCCAGCCGTTCCACGGCGTCTCCCGGCAGGTAACGGGTGTCACCCGGACGAACCACTTGCACCTTGCTCAACATCTTGCGGATGATCACCTCGAAGTGCTTGTCATGGATGTTCTGGCCTTGCGAGCGGTAAACCTTCTGGATTTCGGTCATCAGGTACATCTGGCAGGCTTCCCGTCCCTGGACGCGCAGGACGCGGTGTGGGTTCAGCGAACCCTCGGTCAGCGGTTGGCCGTCCTCGACGTGATCGCCGTCCTTGACCAGCAGGCGCAGGGTAGTCGGGATTTCGTGCTCGATCTCTTCACGCTGTTCGCGCGAGACATACACCTTGCGCTTCTCGATGCGGACCTTGCCGCCGTGTTCCGCGGCGATGGTGGCATCCTCCAAAGTGGCGATGATATCGCCTGCTTTGATTTCGCCCTCATCCTTAACCTGGATCTTCCATTCTTTAGGCACATCGAACTCATCATGGATCATTTCACTTTGTTCGACGCGGACGATGCGCATATCAGCATACTTGTCCGACTGGATAATGCGCACCGTGCCCTTGATCTCGGCGACGACTGCTTCACCCTTCGGTTGTTTGCGAGCCTCGAAAAGTTCTTCCACGCGCGGCAGACCAGTGGTGATGTCACCGCCCGCGGCCACACCGCCGGTATGGAAGGTACGCAGGGTCAACTGCGTGCCAGGCTCACCAATCGATTGGGCAGCCACAATGCCGACTGCCGACCCCATTTCGACCATCGTGCCGCGGGCCAGGTCAACGCCGTAACATTTGGCACAGATCCCGTGAGTCAGTTCACAGGTCAGCGCCGAACGGACCTTCACTTCCACCACGTCGGCCACGGCAATCTTGCGCGCCACATCGCGGTCGAGGATATCATCCAGCTCGGCCAGCACTTCACCCGCTTCGGGTCGAGGATCCGCTCGGCAACCAGGCGTCCATACAAACGTGAATCCATGGATTGGCCGGCCACATCGTCCTTCCGCCGAATCCAGACACCCTGGCGGGTACCGCAGTCGGGTTCATTGATGATGATATCCTGCGCAACGTCTACCAGGCGACGGGTCAGATAGCCAGCATCTGCAGTACGCAAGGCAGTATCGGCCAGAACTTTGCGAGCGCCATGGGTCGAGATGAAGTATTCCTGAGCTGTCAGACCCTCGCGGAAGTTCGAGCGGATCGGCATCGGGATGATGCGTCCAGACGGGTCAGCCATCAGACCGCGCATACCGGCTAACTGCGAAATGGGGCCGAAGCCGCCTTTGGTCGCGCCGGAGTTGGCCATGGTGGACAGGTTACCGTCCGGGTCCAGGGCATTGCGGACTGCTTTGGCGACATCGTTGGTGGTTTGCTGCCAGATCTGGATGATGCGTTCGTTCTGTTCCTGCTCGGTCAACAGACCGCGCCGGAAGTCACGCTGCACCAGCTCCACATCCTTGAGCGCCTTTTCTACGATTTCCTGTTTCTGCGGCGGGATGGTAATATCGGAGACCGCGATGGTAGTGCCGGAACGCATGGCATATTCGAAGCCAATGCGCTTGATTTCGTCGGCGGTTTCAGTCGTCACATCCTGGCCGTAAACTTCGTACACTTCGGCAACCAGGTCTTTCACGCCGCCTTTTTCCAACTGGCGGTTGATGAACTGGACTTTTTCCGGCAGGATTCGGTTGAAGATGACGCGCCCGACAGTGGTGTCAATCAGGCGGGTCTCTGCCTCGGGCAGGCGATTGTTCTTCTCATCGTACCAGGTGGATAAACGCACTTTGACCTTGCTGTGCACATCCACCTGACCCAACTGGTAGGCCAGATCAACGTCATCCATATCGGCGAAGGCGCGTCCGTCACCCTTGTGCGGCTTGGAGTGCAGCATCGTCATGTAGTACACGCCCAGCACCATATCCTTGGACGGACCGATGATGGGTTCGCCGTCGGCGGGCTTGAGCAGGTTCTTGGAAGCCAGCATCAAGCGGCGGGCTTCCTGTACGGCCTTATCAGACAGCGGCACATGCACAGCCATCTGGTCGCCATCGAAGTCAGCGTTGAAGGCGGTACAAACCAGCGGGTGCAATTGGATGGCTGAGCCTTCAATCAGGATCGGCTCAAACGCCTGGATGCCCAGGCGGTGCAGCGTAGGAGCACGGTTCAATAGAACCGGGCGGTCCTTGATGACTTCCTCGAGCGCTTCATAGACCTCGGGCCGGTTGCGCTCGATGAAGCGCCGCGCGCCCTTGACGTTGGCTGCATAGTTGTGGCTCACCAGCCGGGAAATCACAAACGGGCGGAACAGTTCCAGCGCCATGCTCTTCGGCAGACCACACTGATAGAGTTTCAACTGCGGGCCGACCACGATCACCGAACGACCGGAATAGTCCACGCGCTTGCCGAGCAGGTTGCGGCGGAAGCGGCCTTTCTTGCCCTTGAGCATGTCGCTCAGGGAGCGGAGTTCACGCCGGCCGCGGCGGCTGAGCGCCTTGCCGCGCTGGCTGTTGTCAATCAGGGAATCCACCGCTTCCTGCAACATACGCTTCTCGTTGCGGACGATCACATCTGGCGCGCCGAGTTCAAGCAGACGCTTGAGACGATTGTTGCGGTTGATGACACGCCGGTACAGATCGTTCAAATCCGACGTGGCAAAGCGACCGCCATCCAGTTGCACCATCGGGCGCAGGTCCGGCGGGATGACGGGCAGGACGGTCAGGATCATCCACTCCGGGTGATTGCCGGAACGGCGGAAAGCTTCTACCACCTTCAGTCGAGAAGTCGCCTTCTTGCGTTTCTGCTTGGACTTGGTCGTCTTGACTTCGTGCCAGAGTTCTTCAGAGAGTTTATCCAGGTCGAGGCGGCGCAGGATATCGTAGAAGGCCTCGGCTCCCATGTCGGCGCGGAAGACCTGGCCCCAGCGCTGTTTCAGTTCGCGGTAGCGGGTCTCACCCAGGAAGGTGAACGGGCGCAGTTCCATCAGTTCGTCGCGTTGATGGGCGTTCGCGTCGTGACTGGTGGAGGTCTGGTCTTCCAGTTGGCTGCGCAGAGCATTCATCTGCTCATCGGCTCCCGCCTTGATCGTAGCGGCTTCCATCTTGACGGCTTCCAGGGCGCGCAGTTTCTCATCCTTAAGTTCGTTCTCGATGGCTTCCAACCGTCCCTGGACGAACTTCTGCACTTTGCCGAGATGCGTCGCGCCGACCTTGATGCCAGCCTCAACAATCACCGTGCCTGTGCTGCCAAAAATGACGGCCTCTTTGAGCACCTGGCCTTTGTTATCCTGGAAATAGCGTTCCAACCGCTGGCCTTCCTGAATGATCGGCTCCAGCTTGGCAGCAATTTGCTCATCGTACTGGCGCTCCATCTCAACCTTGCGGGTTTGGAGTTCAGCCTGTTTCTTATCTCGGGT
>JAPLGV010000474.1:1078-4299 GCA_026389975.1 Chloroflexota bacterium | reverse complement strand
TCTTATCGCGGGCTGTCTTGATTTCGGCAATCTTGGAATTAATGACTGCCGCCTGCTCGCGTTCGGAAACGGAGATTTCATCTTCCAGGCGCTTGAGGGCTTTCTGACGGGCATCCTCGTCCACGTAACTGACGATATATTGGGCGAAGTACAGCACCCGGTCCAGGTTGCGGCGGGAGATGTCCAGCAGCATGCCCAGGTACGAGGGAATACGCCGCGTGTACCAGATGTGGGCCACGGGCGTTGCCAGCATGATGTGCCCCATGCGCTCGCGGCGCACCGACGAGCGGGTCACTTCCACGCCGCACTTATCGCAGGTGATGCCTTTATAACGGGGGTTTTTATATTTACCGCAGTAGCATTGCCAGTCACGCGTCGGGCCAAAGATAGCCTCACAGAACAGGCCATCTTTCTCCGGGCGCAGGCGGCGGTAGTTGATGGTTTCGGGTTTCAGAACTTCGCCGTATGACCAGGTAAGGATGGTTTCCGGAGAAGCAAGACTGATGCGTAACGAAATGAGTCCCTTGGTTTCCACTCGACCGTCTCCTCATCTTGCAAACTTGACACCTGCGACTGACCACCCTTGCTCCAACATTCATGTGCTGCCAGAGACACGCAAAAGCAAGCGCTTCGAAGCCTTGGGCTTCAAGCGCTCGCTGAACGTCGCAGATTATGGTTATCTCTCAATGGACGCGAATTATACTTGTCCGGTCTAATTACGTCAAGAGATACCCCTAAAGTAACATTTGGCTTTGAGGCATCACGGGAGACGCGGAGCAGATCCTGGTTCGGTAACTTTATCATTTGACTTTATCATTTGACTTGACACGTGGCAGGCATCTCTTGTGAAACTGGATGACTTATGATACCTTTTGATAGCTCCGGAAAGCGCAGGCCGGCTATCCTGTAAAGAAATTCGGTGGAGGAGGTTCGTATGAAACGCACAAATATTGTCTGGATCGTGGCTCTGGCCTTGGGCTGGCTGTTCGACTTCCTTTTCTGGAAGCACGCACAGGGGATCAACTTTGCCATCTACGCAATATTGGTTCTCGGCGGCTGTTTCCTGGTGTTGGGGCTGAATGGCATCAAGCCGTCCTGGAAGTCCCTGCTCCTGCTCGTCCCCATCCTGTTCTTTGCAGCAATGACTTTCATCCGGCAGGAGCCGGTGAGCATTTTCCTGGCATTCGCCTTTACGCTGGCGCTGATGGGCTTGCTGGCTTTCACCTACCTGGGCGGACGCTGGCTCTGGTACAGCCTGTCGGATTACGTGGTCAATTACGTCAAATTGACCAGCAGCATGATCGCCCGTCCGCTGATATTCCTGAACGAGATTAAGAAACCGGTCCCGGCAGAGGTGGCAGAGGCGAGGCCTGGGCGGAAGCGCTTCTGGGCCATCTTGCGCGGGGTGCTGATCGCCATCCCCATCGTCGCCATTTTCGCAGCGCTGCTCTCTTCTGCAGATCTGGTCTTCGCCCAGCGAGTGCAGGGTTTCGTCAAGCTGTTCCGGCTGGAGAATTTTCCGGAGTACATTTTCCGCTGCATCTATATTTTGATCGGGGCGTATGCGCTGACGGGTACGATCCTGCACGCCGCCCAGAAGAGCCAGGATGAAAAACTGGTGGGCATGGACAAGCCGCTCGTGCCGTCGTTCCTCGGGTTCACGGAGGCGGCGGTGGTGTTGGGAGCAGTGGTGGTACTGTTCGCCCTTTTTGCGGTCGTCCAGTTCCAGTATTTCTTCGGCGGGCAGACCAACATCGGCGTGCAGGGCTACACCTTTTCGGAATACGCCCGGCGCGGTTTCGGCGAACTGGTGACGGTGGCTTTCTTCAGCCTGCTGCTGTTCCTGAGCCTGAGTGCGGTGGTCAAGCGCCAGAACCGGACCCAGCGCTGGGTCTTCTCCGGGCTGGGCTTGGGCATGGTGGCGCTGGTGGGCGTGATGCTTTACTCGGCCTTCCAGCGGCTGATGCTCTATGAAGCCGCTTACGGCTTCTCGCGCCTGCGGGCCTACACACACGTCTTTATGATCTGGCTGGGCGTGCTGCTGGTGGTGGTAGTGGTGCTCGACATCCTGAACAAGGAACGCACCTTTGCACTGGCGGCCCTGCTGGCTTCCATCGGATTCGCCGCTACCCTGACCCTGATGAACGTGGATGGGTTCATCGTCCGGCAGAACGTGGCGCGCGCCGCGGCGGGTGCGGACCTGGACGTGGCTACCCTGGCTTCGCTCTCGTCGGACTCGGTCCCCGCGCTGGTGGATGCGCTCCAGGACGGGAGCCTGACCCCGGGGACGCGGGACGCGGTCGGCGCGGCTCTGGCCTGCCGCGTCAACGCTGAGCGCAGCTGGGACCCTGACACGGACTGGCGCAGTTTCACGCTCTCGCGCGGGTGGGCCGGCCAGGCCATGGGACAGACGCAGGTGCAGGAAATATTGAAAAACTACGGGGTCCTGGACGACAATTGGCCGGTACAGGTGCAGACGCCGATGGGGGAAAAGTACGATTGCTCGACGGACGGGATGAACTGACGGGAGCATCTGGCTTAGGGAAAAGCCGGGCAGGAGAAATCCTGTCCGGCTTGTGTTACACCATTATCAATACTTCACGAAAGTGGTTTGTAGTGGCGACTTTAGTCGCTTTTTAGCTGAACGACTGAAGTCGTTACTACGTTTTCGTGATCTACTGATCATCGCTAAATTAGTTAAACGTGACCCCCTCGCAAAATACTTCGATGGCCTTACACGCCTCGACGATATCCGTCAAATACAATTTTTCAGGCCGCGTAGATTTCCTCGATATCCGAAAGCACATGCTCGCGGATAACAGGTTTCAAACCGTCCATGGGAACAAGGTCAACCCGGCGGTTGAACAGGCTGGTCAATTCGCGGCGTATCCGGGCAAGGGTCAGCAGACCGACGCGCACTTCGGGGGAGAATAAAACCAGGACATCCACGTCGCTTTCAGGCCGGAAATCCTTGCGCAGGACAGAGCCGAACAGAGCCAGTCGCTTCATATGGTTGCGCTGGCAGAACTCATTCAATTCCCGTTGAGGGACTGGAACATGAATGCGGGAGGACAAGACTTCCATCGAACACCTCATTGCAATTATACAACGTCTTTTTCAGTTGCAATGAAAAATCCAGGCATAACCCGGTGAGCGAGTAAACAGCCGGGCAGGAGAAATCCTGTCCGGCTGTTTGGTAGCTGTCGGTCGGCGCGGGTGGC
>JAPLGV010000474.1:0-995 GCA_026389975.1 Chloroflexota bacterium | reverse complement strand
GCGCGGGGATTCACCGTCGAAGCGAAAAAACTCAAAGCCAGAAAAATGCTATTTTGGCGGGACGAATCCCGACCGTCCGCTGCACGTGATGTTGGCTGGCGTTTTGACCTAAAGACCTCACTGGTTTTTAAGCACTGTTTGTAAAACTTCTGTAACCCAACTATTCAGGCTCTTGTCTTTCAGTTTTGCCTGAATATAGGCTTTACGATGTAACTCGGCGGGCAAGCGGACAACGAACTTACCCGAAAACGGCTTTTCAGGGCTTTCATTGCGTTGAGTGCAAAAATCGAGATAATCATCAACCGATTCTCGAAATGCCTTTTGAATTTCATCAACAGTCAACCCTTCAAAAGTAATGACATCACGGACATTGATAACCTCCCCGAACAAAATGCCCGCTTCATCGTCAATTTCAACTTTACCGATATAACCTTTATATTCCATCATGGCTTTACTCCTGCTGCTTCAAGAAACTTGCGAACAGACTTGACTGCTCCCTTGTTAGTTTCTTTACGCGGATGCGGACGGTGAAACACAGCCCGAACATCTTTCAACGCAACCCGCACTCGTGAGCCATTGCCTTCTGTAATTTCAGCGCCCAGAGCGATAAACAAGACCTCAATATCTTTCCAAGCGATATTGGCTCGCTCAGGTTTCTCAAAAACGGCTTCCAAAGTTTTGTGGTGTTTGCTATCCACGATGTAATAATATCAGAAAATGATACTGTTATCAAGAGGCTTTTCGCCCCCCTGTTTTCATAGATTTGATTTGCATTGAGGATTGGAAAGAGCCCGTTAATAACAGGAGAGCCCTTATTATTTAAGAAAACAAATCAGCTTATCAACTACTTAACAACATTTGGTTCACATGACTGTAAAGACAAAAATCCACACTCGCTGTATTACCATTTTTCTCACTGATCTTGATACACAATAGTATCCTGATCGTCTATGATGAAGCGAGTTGTTGTCCTATTAAAGCACCATCGGACATGC
>JAPLGV010000454.1 GCA_026389975.1 Chloroflexota bacterium | reverse complement strand
AAAGTGAACGCTTGCATGACATACTTGAATTATACAACAACCCCTCCCCCGCGGACTCACGCGCGCACACAACTAGACTCACGGTGCGTGCAGGCAACAAAAGGCCCTTCGTGCTATAATTTTCCTGACGCACATCCAACCGTAGAGGCGAGAGAGAGTCTCGCCCAAACCCGTCCGGGAAATTTAACATGACACTCACACCGCAGGATTTCGTTAGCAAATGGAAACGCGCGGCGGCGCGTGAAAAGCAATCGGCACAGGAACATTTCCTCGATCTGTGCCAGCTTGTGGGACATCCCACGCCGATCGAAGACGACCCTTCCGGCACGCGCTTTGCCTTCGAGATGGGCGCGGCCAAAAGCAGCGGCGGTCAGGGTTGGGCGGACGTGGCAAAACTGGATTACTTCGGCTGGGAATACAAGGGCAAGGACACCCACGACCTGGACCTGACAAAGGCCTACGATCAACTCCTGCGCTACCGTGACGCACTCAAAAATCCGCCACTGTTGATCGTCTCAGACATCAACACCATCATCATCCGCACCAATTACACCAACCTGCCCACCCGCACGATTACTCTGACGCTGGATGACCTGCTGACCGCCGACGGTCTGAAAACGCTCCGGGCGGTCTTCTTCAACCCGGACGAATTGAAACCGCGTGAAACGGTGGAGAGCGTCACCGAGGAAGCGGCGAAGCAGTTTTCCAAACTTGCCGGTATCCTGCGCAAGTACGGCGAAGACGACCAGCGCGTGGCGCATTTTCTCATCCGCCTGCTCTTCTGCCTGTTCGCCGAGGATGTGGGCCTGCTGCCTGAAAAACTGTTCCCGCACCTACTTGACCAGACCCGCCACCGCTCGAAAGATTTTATGGAGGTACTGCGCCAGTTGTTCCGCGCCATGAACACGGGCGGCTTCTTCGGCGCGGACCGCATCCTTTATTTCAACGGCGGCTTGTTCGACAATGACTACGTGCTCGAACTGGACGGCGACGGGATGGACATCCTGGCCCGGATCGACTCGCTGGACTGGGCGGCCATCGAACCGTCCATTTTTGGAACGCTGTTCGAGCGCGGCCTCGACCCAACCAAACGCTCCCAATTAGGCGCACATTACACCAGCCGGGACGATATCCTGCTCATCGTGGAGCCGGTGCTGATGGCCCCCCTGCGGCGGGAATGGGAGGCACTAAAGACCGAAGTGATGGGGATGAAAGCCGAAGCCGGGGAAGCAAACGAGAAAAAGAAGGCGGCAGTCGTGCGGGCATTTGCCGACCGGATCGCCTCCGTGCAGGTGCTCGACCCGGCCTGCGGCAGCGGCAACTTTCTCTACGTGGCCTTGCGCCTGCTGCTCGACCTGCAAAACGAAGTCATCAGCCTTTCGGACCAACTCGGCGCGGGACGGTTCTTTATCTCGGTCTCGCCTGCCCAGTTGCACGGAATCGAAATCAACGAGTACGCCCACGAACTGGCGCAGATCACCATCTGGATCGGGTACATCCAGTGGTTGGTGGACAACGGCTATGGTTTGCCCGCCGAACCCATCCTGAAACCGATGCAAACCATCCTGCACATGGATGCCATCCTGGCCTATGACGAAACCGGCCAGCCCGTGGAGCCGGAATGGCCCACCGCGTATGTCATCATCGGCAACCCGCCGTTTTTGGGCGACAAGAAGATGCGCGCCGAATTGGGTGACAAATACGTGGATGATTTGCGCGCTCTTTATGGCGACCGTATCCCCGGCCAGAGTGATTTAGTTTGTTACTGGTTTGAAAAAGCGCGCGCCATGATTGAAAGCGGGCAGGTCACACGTGCAGGCTTGCT
>JAPLGV010000084.1 GCA_026389975.1 Chloroflexota bacterium | reverse complement strand
GCCGTGGAAGGTCACCAGCAGACCGACGAAAAGGAGGAGTATACCAATGACGCGTTCGATATTGAGCGCCGGGAGACGGTCCACGTTGCGGGCCACCAGCCAGGTGCCCAGCACGATCAGTCCGACCGGCAGGATGTAGACGCCCCAGCCGAAGACCTGCGCCAGCATGCTGATCCAGCCGCTGGTCAGGCCGCTTTTGTTGGCCGAGAAAAGACTGAGCAACGTCAGCAGGCCGACGATGGCCATGCCCACGCCGAGGATGTCCATTTTGCGCTCGGGCGAGATGCTGTCCAGGATCGAGAAACGTTCGGGCGGGACACTCCGCCGGGAGGAGGAACGCCTCGGTTTGAAGGACTGCGAGGTAGTCCCGGTTCCAGCACGGGGCGAGGTAGTCCCGGTTCCAGCACGGGGCGAGGAACCGCGCACAGGCTGCGGTTCCTGGTCAGAAGGGCTGCGGCTGCCGGAGCGGGAGGATGATTTTTTGGAATAGCGTTTCGAGCGGGTAATTACAGGCTGCGGTTCCTGGTCAGAAGGGCTGCGGCTGCCGGAGCGGGAGGATGATTTTTTGGAATAGCGTTTCGAGCGGGTAATTGGCATAAGATTCGCAGTAACAACTTCGTTATTACTGGGGTCATTATACTGCTTCTTGCAAAAATTTCTGAACTGAGGCGGCCAAAAAGCAGGAGGCAGGAGGCAGAAGGCAGAAGGCAGGAGGCGGATAGCAGGGCAGAGGAGAAGAGCGGTTAATGGGAAATGGTGAATGGGGAATGGGGAATGGGAAATCTGAATGAGAAAAGCAGAAGGTAGGAGGCGGATAGCAGGGCAGAGGAGAAGAGCGGTTAATGGGAAATGGGAAATGGGGAATGGGGAATGGGAAAAGCGAAAAGCAGGAGTCAGGAGGCGGATAGCAGGGCAGAGGAGAAGAGCGGTTAATGGGGAATAGTTAATGGGGAATGGTTAATGGGAAATGGTGGAGCCGCCTCGGCTAGGGACAAAGGGAAGATGCCCCGCAGTTGCTTGCAGGATTCGGGGTTTTCCTGTATGCTTGATTGTAAGGGAATTCTGAGCGATGCAACTTTACGAAGCACTGTCCAAGCAGGTTGTAGAATGGCGGGAGGAGGGCTACAGACACGAGAACTATCCTGCAATTGCAGAAATCCTGGAATGGGCACGCCAGCCGGACGTGCCTACTTTCCGCTTGCGCGCGCCGCAGTTGAGGGCATTGGAAACCTACTGGTATCTGCGGCTGGTGGAAAAAACACCCCATATTTTCGATCTGTATAAAAAGATATTCCCCAAGAAGAAAGACTTACTCGGAGCATTTGGTATTCCTGATGGTGCGTTCAGCCGGGCAGATTATGATCTGGAGGCGCTGCTGAATTCCATTAAGACCGAGGCGGAGTTTGTAAAAGAGTTCCATCTCGAAGCTGTGCGAGAGACCCTTACGCTGGATTACCCAAGTTACATCCTCGCGCTGGCGATGGGGGCAGGGAAAACGGTGCTGATTGGTGCCATTTTTGCCACCGAGTTCGGGATGGCACAGGAATACCCGGATAACGGCTTTGTGGAAAACGCGCTGGTATTCGCGCCGGGGAAAACCATCATCGAAAGCCTGCGCGAGCTGGCAGAGATGAAGTATGAAGCTGTTCTGCCGCCGCGAATGTATAAATCGTTTGCGGCTACGCTCAAATTGACCTTCACGCGGGATGGCGACCCTGACATCCCGGTGACACGCGGCAGTTCGTGGAATGTGATCGTCACGAATACAGAGAAAATCCGTATTCAAAAAGAGAACATCCGCAAAGGCGATTTAGGACCGATGTTCAACCCGCAAAAAGAAGATGAAGCCAAGGCCGAAGTGGCAAACTTACGCTTGCAGGCGATTGCGAGCCTGCCCAAGTTGGCGATCTTCTCGGATGAGGCGCACCATACCTACGGCCAGAAAATGGATGAGGATCTAAAGAAAGTCCGCAAAACGGTGGACTATCTGCACAATCCACATTCGCAAGGAACGGAACAACACGAGACGCACGAAACGCAACTGGTGTGCGTGGTGAACACAACCGGCACGCCGTTCTTCCAGCGCCAGCCTTTGCGGGATGTGGTGGTGTGGTATGGACTGTCAGAAGGCATCCACGATGGCATTTTGAAGGAAGTGGCGGGCAACATCTATGGGATCGATTTTCCGGGGAATGAAAAGGAATACCTGGCTTTCGTGGTCGAAGACTTTTTCAAAACCTATGGCGAGATCGCGCTCCCGGATGGCACGCCTGCCAAGATAGCTATCTTCTTCCCGCAAACCGATGATGTGGCCGAACTGCGCCCCATTATCGAAACGACGCTGACGAAGATCGGACATTCGCCCACGTTGATTTTGGAACATCACACGAAGAAGGAAAGCAAAGCGGACTTCGACCGCTTCAAGTCCAAAGACTCACCACACCGGATCGCCCTGCTGGTGGACCGCGGGGTGGAGGGCTGGAACGTGCCGGCCCTGTTTGCCTGCGCGCTGGCACGGCAATTGAGGAGCAGTAATAACTTTGTGCTGCAGGCGGCTTCGCGTTGTTTGCGCCAGGTGGCGGGGAATGACACCAAAGCGCGCATTTATCTTTCACTCGAAAACAAGAACGTGCTGGATCGTCAATTGCAAGAGACCTATGGTGAGACGTTCGCTGGATTGCTGGGCGGCGAGACGCGCAGTAAGCGCGCGATCATCACCTTGCGAAATGTGGACTTGCCGCCGCTGGTGGTCCGCAAAGTTATTCGCAGCCTGCAACGGGTGGAGAAGGAAAATCAACCCATCCGATTGACGCGTCCTTCCATTGGCGCGGATATGGGTGCGGTGATCGCCTACACACCCAGCGAAAGCGGCAAATTGCAAATCGCCGATCAAGTTGCGACCTTGTATGATGTGGACACCTTCGACCTGTACACCACCGCGCAGGATTTGGCGCGAACTTACAGAGTGGAAGCCTTCGACCTTTTGAGTGAATTGCGACGCAACTACCCCGAAGAAGCCCTGCCTGTTTCGCATTACGCTGAACTTGCACGGCAAGTCGAAGCACAGACTTCACAATACGAAACCATCGAAGAGACGGTAGAAGTGGCACTGGCTTTGGTAAAGAAAGACGGCTTCGAGAAAGTCACAGATGAGCAGGGCAACGAGACCTACACGGCGGAGATTTCCTACCCGATCGAGCGCGAGCATTTGCTCATCCATTACGAAGCATGGCAGAAACAAGCGGGCATGTTTGGCTTCCATTACACGCCCTACAACTTCGATTCAAACCCCGAA
>JAPLGV010000472.1 GCA_026389975.1 Chloroflexota bacterium | reverse complement strand
GCTCGGGATTTCAACCGGTTCATTGACAGTTTCGGTAATCACGGCCAACCGGTCCCCCACCGCCAAGATATCGCCTTCTTTCGTCAACAGACGCAAGAACCCAGTCCCCGGCGACTCGATATCCGAAGCCGCCTTGGTCGTCACGATGGTGAACAGCAGCGCGCCTTTTTCGACAGCCTGTCCATCTATGACGTGAATACTAACCAGTCGCGCTTCGGGTTCGTTAGCGTTGAGCAAGGGGACGAGGATTTCGGATTTAATCATTGTCTTTTCACCATAAAGGGCACAAAGTGACACGAAGGATTATGAGACAAGGGAAAGCGCCGCATTGACAATATCCTGCACCGACGGCAGGATGGCGTCTTCCAGACTCTTGGCATTGGCAACCGGCAAATCCAACGCCGCCACACGCCGGACCCGCAACCCGTCCATCCTTTCGACAGCCCGCGCCGCCACCTCCGCACCCCAGCCAAGGGACAGAGTCCCTTCTTCAACCGTCAGCAGTTTCCGGGTTCGCACCAGGGACGAGAAGAGCGGTGCCAGGTCAAAGGGACTGAGTTGCGAGAAAAGAACGATTTCGACAAAGATCTCATGTTCCATCAACAGGTCGAGGGCGGCCGCGCGGGCGAGTTCGAAATTGTAGCCATAGCAGGCGATGGTGAGTCGGGCACTGTCCGCAGGCCGCAATGTGAAAGCAGGATAAGCGCCGCCAGTCTGTTCGACTTGAAAATCAATCAGGTCGCCTTTCCCCGGCTCCAGCAACGGACGGGCATACAGCAGTTTGTGCTCGACGAACAGCACCGGGTCGTCGTCGGCGATGGCGGCGGCGAGCAGTTCCGCCGGGTCACCCAAGGCGTTGGGAGCGACCACTTTCAGCCCCGGCACACCGAGGAAGAGTTTTTCCAGCGACTGGGAATGCGTCGGCCCGTAGCCGCGCCGTCCGCCCATAGGGGTACGCACAACAACCGGCACGCGCACCTGGTCGTTATACATCCAGCGGAACTTGGAAGAATGGTTGACCAACTGGTCGGCAATCAGGGTGACGAAATCGCCGAACATGATCTCGACCACCGGGCGCAGGCCGCGCAGCGCCATTCCGTTCGCCACGCCGACAATGGCCGCCTCGGAGATGGGCGTGGTCAGGACGCGCTTGGGGAATTTCGTGGACAGCCCGCGCGTTACCTTGAACGCGCCACCGTAAGGATCGAGGATATCTTCGCCGAGCATGGTGACGCGTTCGTCGGTTTCCATGGCGTAATGTAGGGCGAGGTTGAGGCGGTCAAGGACAGTGGGCATAGGGTTCAAGGGATTGGGTAATCAGGGATCAGGTAATTCGGGAAACCGGTTTACCTGATTACCTTCTTACCTGATTGCCTAAAACTGGGAATGGGTCGGCATCCGCGCGGACAAAGGCATCGTTTATGACGGCGTCAACTTCGGATTCGGCTTTTGTACACTCTTCGGCTGTCAGCCGCGCGCCGTGGACCGTCAGCGGGTCGAACTGGCGGATGCGGACAAGTTCCTCGGGTGAACGCGGGTCGTCGCCCTTGCTGTGGGCGGAGAAACGGTAGGTGTGCAGAATCAGGCTCGCGGGTCCGGCTCCGGAGCGGACCGCACGGACCGTTTCGTCTGCCGCGGATCGAATATCCAGCACATCGGTTGTGTCGCGTTCCCAGACCGGGATCCCGAATGCCGCAAACCGTCCGGACATGGAACCGGCCACGCCTTTTTCGACCGGCGTCGTCTGGGCATGGCGATTGTCTTCGAGTACGAACAGAATGTGGAGCTTCCACAGCGCCGCGATGTTCAGACTCTCATAGAGGGCACCTTCGCCGAGCGTCCCGTCCCCGATGAAAACCAGCGTAATCTTACCCGTCGCGCGGACTTTTTCGGCCAGCGCCATGCCAGTGGCAACCGGCACGATTCCGCCCTGGATGCCGTTCGAGTAAAAATTGCGCCAGTGGATGTGCTGGCTGCCGCCCCGCCCGCCCACCAGGCCGGTAGCTCTGCCCATCAGTTCGGCGGCGAGGCGATACGGCTCCCCGCCATAAGCCAGGAAGTGGCCATGACAGCGGTGGTTGCTGAAAACCACATCCTCTGGCTCTGTAACGGAAAAAATCCCGGCTGCATCGGCCTCCTGGCCGATGTAGGCATGGGTGGTGCCGACCAATTTGCCGGTCGAGAACTCAGACAGCAAACGTTCCTCGAAGCGGCGGATCAAAAGCATGGTTTTATAGAGAGCAAAATTGTGATCCATGACGGGGACATTATAACGCACACGAAACCCTATTTACCCCATCGCCACGGCGATTCCCAGAGAACCAGGAATAAAAGATATAATCCCTATGCGCAGTCCGTTTTTCAACCTTCAACCGTGATGCCTCAAAGCCAAATGTTACTACAGGGGTTAACTCTTTCGCTTTTACTCCTCATGGTATAATCCCCAAATTATGAGCCCTGAAACAACCCCTACCAAACTCTGCCCCACCTGCGGTACGCGGCTGGCTGAAAATGCCTCTCGCTGTGTAGTGTGCGGCAGCGAGTTCAGCGCCACCCCCAAACCAAAAGCAAAATCAGAGAAAACTGTCCAGGGAGCACGTATGCCGGAAGTGACCCTGAGCCTGCCGGTCGCGCTGGGCCTGTTGGCAGTCTTTCTGGTGGTCGGTGCGCTGGCATTGTTCATCACATTGAAAGGTACCGGCAAGCTCCCAGATAGCACTGCCACCCCCAGCCCCACCGCCCACGCCGACCGAGACCTCCATCCCGACCGAGACTCCCACGCTGACGCCCGAACCGCCGATTGAATATATCGTCAAGACTGGAGATTCGTGCATTTCCATTGCCAGCTTGTATGGTTCCTCCGTGTCGGCCATTGTCAGTTTGAATAGTTTGAACAGCAACTGCACGAACCTGCAGATCGGGCAAACCATCAAGGTGCCGCGTCCCACGCCCACGCCGCCCCCTGCCGCCACCGCAACTATGCTACCGGCCGATGCGACCCGCGCCGCCTGCCAGACCGTGCCATACACTGTTCAGGCCAACGACACACTTAGCACGATTGCCACCAATTATGGCGTCTCGATACAAGCCATCAAAGATTGGAACGGGCTGAGCACAGATACCGCCATACTTGATTCGCAGCTGACCATCCCGCTGTGTATGCGCGCCGCCACACCACGCCCCTCACCCACACCGACCACGCCGCCTCCTTATACGGCCCCC
>JAPLGV010000071.1:7863-9785 GCA_026389975.1 Chloroflexota bacterium | reverse complement strand
ACTTTTGGGGAATTTGTTTTCTTAATTATAATCTCCCTCCCGTGTGGACTCTCCGTCAATTGCTGTAATCAATGCGGACGTCAATTCAAACGTCAAAACTCTCGGCGTAAAAGGCTGGAAACTTTAGCATTCCTTCCCAATGATCCTGATCTCATCCGGTTTATTGGGGATGATGCACAAGAATTCAAAATTCTCCTCCCCCACATTTTGGTACCAGTGCAGCACGCCTTCCGGGATGAAGACCACGTCCCCGACGCGAACATCGAAAGTCTCATCGCCGATGCCGCGCGAACATCGAAAGTCTCATCGCCGATGCCGATACTGGCATGACCCCGCAGCACGTACTGCTCGTGCTCCACCGTGTTGGTATGCTCCGGCATCCCACCGCCGGGTTCCATCACGAAACGGCGCAAGGCAAAGTTCGGTCCTTCCTGTGCAGAAATCAAAACCTGGATGGTGGTCTTTTCCCCCGCTTTGACAACTTGCGCTTCCACATCCTGCGCGTGTTTGACAGACATCTTACCCTTCCTTTCCAGCCTCCCGGACCTTGACCATCCCGGAGGATACTTCCCACTTTTCAGCCTTTTCAACGAAATCGGGGGAAAACAACTTCAAATCCGTCGTCGTCATTATCGCCTGCTCGATTTTATCCAGATAAGCCAGCAGATCAAGACGGCGCTGGGTATCCAGTTCGGCCAGCACTTCATCCAGTAGCAGCACCGGCCACTGACCGGTGCGGGATTTCATCCACTCGATCTCGGCCAGCTTGAGCGCCAACAGGGTCGTGCGCACCTGCCCGCGCGAGCCAAAGTCAGACAGGTCAATCCCGTTGGCGAGGAAGCGCAACTCGTCCCGGTGCGGACCGAGCACCGTCACCCCGCGGCGGATTTCCTCGGCACGGTTATCTTTCAGCGCCTCGGCAAATCCCTGGTGGATATCATCCTCAGTGAAGCCGTTACGCTGCACGGTGGTCTTGAGCGGCATGGCAATCTGCCCATCCGGGGGCGGCAGCGGGTCGTAAGCCGGCTGGTAATGGATCCGCAGCACTTCCGCGCCATGCGTCAGGTCCCGATGGATGCGGGCGGCCAGTTTCTCGATCTCGTGCACCGCCTCGATGCGCCGCAAGATAATGGTCGCCCCGGTGCGGGTCATGGTCTCATCCCAGAAATCCAACTGTGACTGGTCTCCACCGCGTTCGGCCAGCAGTTTGAGCAGGGCGTTGCGCTGGGTCAGCGCCTGGCCATACTCGCTCAACAGGTGGGCGTAGCCGGGGACGGTCTGCGCCAGAGCCAGGTTCAGATAGCGGCGGCGTTCCTCGGGCCCGCCCTCGATGATCTGCGTCATCTGCGGCACAAAGATGACCGCGTTGAAATGCCCGATGACTTCGGTCAGCGGACGTTTGATGCCGTCGAGCAGGATTTCCTTGCGCAGGCGCTGCCCGGTGGCTCCCACCGCTTCGAGCACCAGCCGGACCTCCAGCCGGTGTTTGGCCGGCCCGCGCGTATACTCGGCTACCAGCCGCCCTACCGCCAATTCCTTTTTGGCTTCGAGGAAGTTGACCAGTTGCCGGTCCGCGTGGGTCTGGAAGGAGGTGAAGGCTGCCAGAAAATAGACCGCCTCCAGCACACTGGTCTTACCCTGGGCATTGCTGCCGGTCAGCAAAACAACCCGCCGGGGGATGTCCATATCCAGGCGGGCGAAACTGCGGAAGTTGGTGAGGGAGAGATGAGTCAAAAACATAATTGCTCCCTGCGCAGTCCGCGGCGCAGGTTGGCCGCCGAGGACGGCGGCCAAAGCATATCACACATTATCCAGCACCGGCTCTTCCGGGGCGGGTTTCCAGACCTTTGTGGCCCGGTCGGTAAAAACAACGCCGTTCAGGTGATCGATCTCGTGCTGGAAGATGCGCGCCAGCCAGCCTT
>JAPLGV010000071.1:0-7754 GCA_026389975.1 Chloroflexota bacterium | reverse complement strand
CTCCCCTTGCAGGCCTGGGATGGATAGGCAACCTTCTATGCCCATTTCGGTCTCTGCGGAGATCTCTTTTATCTCCGGGTTAACCACTACAGAGAGTTTCTTCGGGGCGTCTTCTTGGTCATCGTCCTCAGGATACTCCACCACGATGAGGCGGTCGGAAACGCCAACCTGCGGTGCCGCCAACCCAACGCCGGGCGCGTCGCGCAGGGTCTCGATCATATCGTCTATCAGGGTTTGCAATTCCGCGTCGAAGCGGGTAACGGTATGGGCTTTGCGGCGCAGGACGGGGTCAGGCAGGGTGACAATTTCACGGAATGTCATAATTCACCAGTAAATCAAGAGGTTGGAGCGCCTATTCTACTTCATTCTTCGGTTGGCTGTCTTCCGGTTTCTTATCGCCGGGCGTGCCTTCTTCGTGCCGTAACTGCTGTTCGCTGTTGAAATAGGCTGCGAACCAGTCGGCTGTGCGTTCGCGTTCGGCCTTGATGCTTTCCTGCTCTTTTTTGGTGATCCGCTCCAGCCGGCGGCGTTCGATATCTTCCTGCACGGCGGAGGGATTGTAGACGTTTTCGAAGGTCATCTGTTTGTCGCCACCCACCGTGATCAATACGTCCCCATAATTGAACATAAGTTCCAGGGGACCACGCCGCTCGTATTCGATGCTCAGGATGTTTTCCAGAGCGGCGATGTCGCTGGTCACCTCCCCTAGTGGAGTCTTGTCAATATCCATGATCTGCTCGGGTGTGACCTTGAAGATATCATTGCTCCAATCCACATACTCATAAATGCACCAAAGCAATGCCGCAACAAACAGGAACGTCCAGATTAACACAAGCACACCCGATTTCACGTTGAATAGCGAGGCAAAGGAGGTAGATGGGCTGATCAAATCATAGATTAATATTCCGAACAGGATAAAAAGGATCAAAGCGGGCTTCCACGTCTGTTCAAAAAGGACGAAGATATGCTTGCGATACGTGACGGTGGATAGTTGTTCAAAACGCAGGCGGAAAAGATTGACGAGACCCCGCTGATCCTCGTAGAGATTTTTCTTCTCCTGTTGATTTGTCACAATCCCTTGAATCTGGGCAGGCTTGTCCTTTCCATCCAGCAGGCGGGCGCGGAGAGCATTGTGAATCTCCTCCTGATCCATCTTGCGGGAAGTCTCCTTGGAGCGTTTCCAGTACTGGTCGATCAAAGCGGCGGCATGATAGGGGTGATCTACATTTTCTAATTTTAGAGTACTTCCGACAATCGTCGATATAAGGAGATTCCCATAATCCAGCATCCGCCCGGAGAGATCCATCTCCACATTGACGCGCTGGATGGCGGAAAGCGGCGCCTCCTGGCGGCTTTCATAAATCCCCACCACCTTTTCCACCCAGACTACACGGCGGTCGGTGACGATATAATAGTCGTTACCCCAGTCCACGCCATTCCAAACCCCCCAACCTACCGCGCCCAAGCCCACGAGCAGTGACAGATACCATACGCCTGCCAACGCGGGGATCCAGAGCGAGAAATACCACGCCGCTAACATCCCTATGATTGCTGCCAACGCAAGCAGTCCCGGCCCTATCAATGCCTGCCCAAGCAGGAAGAGGTGCTTGCGCGCCATGAAGTAGATGACCTCGTTCGGCTGAAGCCACTTGAAGAGGGTATGCCGTTCCAGGCGATGGGTGTTGACCGTTACAGCAAAATTCGTTTTCAGACCGGGGGCTTGTTCCAGAAGTTTTTGAAATTGTTCACGCCTCAGCACCAACACGAGCGTCTCTTCGGTGGTCGTGACCGTAGCCGTCCACCGGTGATGGTTGACAAGCACCGATTCTTCCCCAAAATTATCGCCTGCCACAAATGTCGCCAACGGCTGCTCTTTCCCCGCCTGGGTGAGGCTTACTCTGCCACTCCAAATCAGGTACAGACAGTCGCCCTGCGCGCCTTGTTTGACGATCTCTTTCCCGGCGGGGAATGTTTCTTCCGTCAACTCTTTCGCCACGGCCTCGAACTGTTCCTGGTTCAGGCCGTTAAAAAGGTGAATACGGTTTAAAAATACAACCCGTTCAGAAGTTTCAATGAGCATACTTACTGCTTCTGGCATAAATCTATGATCTTTCCTGTGTCGAATTGCTCGAAAATAACGAGATTTCACTGCTTCTTGTATGAATTTCTGAACTGACGCGGCCAAAAAGTAAGGAAAAAACGACGATTTGGGTTCAAATAGTTACGCAGTACCCTGTGGTTCTGATATTTACGCAGTACCCTGTAATTCTAGCACGAAACCGGCAATCTGATAGCCTTACAATGGTGTTTCTGCAACTTTCAATGTGGAAGTGAGTGGTACATGCCCCCATGGTAAAATCATTCTTATGAGAAAATGGCAATTCTGGGTTGGTGTCTTAATCAGCGCGGTGTTCCTGTATTTCGTGGTCCGCAAACTGGAATGGGGTGATTTCTGGTTGGCGCTCCAAAGCGCCAACTACTGGTGGATCCTTCCAGGTGTGGCAGTTTATTTTGTAGCAGTCTGGGCGCGCGCCTGGCGCTGGCATTTCCTGCTCACGCCAATCAAAGCGATCAAGACGCGGGTGACATTCCCCATCACTTGCATTGGCTACATGGGCAATAACATCTACCCGGCACGGGCGGGCGAGGTGCTGCGGGCGGTCATCCTGAAGCGCAAGGAAGGCGTGCCAATCTCGGCTTCGCTGGCGACCATCATCGTGGAGCGGATTTTTGACGGGGTGGTGATGCTGGCTTTTGTGTTCGTCAATCTGGCGCAACTGGCAAAACTGGCGGATGTGTCCGTCCCGGTCGGAAAGTGGAACGTCACGATCCAGGATCTAGCCATATGGGGCAGCGTGGCGTTCTTCGGGGCGTTGTTTACCTTCCTGCTGGCAGCCATGTTCCCGAAGGTGACGGCCAGGTCCGGCCAGTGGAC
This sequence comes from Chloroflexota bacterium, assembly GCA_026389975.1. GTDB lineage: Bacteria > Chloroflexota > Anaerolineae > Anaerolineales > Villigracilaceae > UBA877. The sequence continues at coordinate 4,819 of JAPLGV010000071.1, read as the reverse complement.
CATTGACCGGCTGCTGCCCGTCCGCATTCGCGAGCAGACCGGCGGTATCATGCACAAGTTTTTGGATGGCCTGGCCTCGCTGCGCTCGCCGGTCAACGTGCTGATGGTGTTCCTGACTTCCGTCATCATCTGGCTGTTGGAAACGGTCAAGTACTGGTTTGTGCTCCACGCTTTTGGGCTCCAGGGAGACGTCAGTTTCTTCACACTGATGTTGATGAACGGCATAGTCAACCTGGCAACCACCATTCCGGCCGCTCCAGGTTACCTGGGCACCTTCGACGCCCCCGGTATTGCCGTACTGGTAGCATACGGCGTGGACACGGCTGTGGCGACCGGTTACACGCTTGTCCTGCATATGGCACTCTGGCTGCCGATCACCCTGCTGGGCGCGTATTACATGACACGCGAGGGGATCAAGTGGAGCGACTCGCTCAGGAAAGAAGCAACAAATTAATCACAAAAAAAACACGACGGAACACAAAGGTTCAAAAGCCTTCCATGCGTGCCCTTGATATCCTTTGTGGTGATAAGGTGAATAATATGAAAATCGCAATCATCGGAGCAGGGTTCAGCGGAATGGCGGCTGCGTACGATTTGACCAAAGCCGGTCACAAAGTGACCATCTTCGAGGCCGCGGATTACGTCGGCGGTCTGGCAAGCGGGTTCAAGGAGCCCGGATGGGACTGGTCGGTGGAGAAGTTCTACCACCACTGGTTCGCCAGCGATACGCACATGCTCGGTCTGATCAAAGAATTGGGATGGGAGGATAAAGTCCTGTTCCCACGCCCGTTAACGGTCATGTACCACAACGGGAAGTTCTACCCTTTCGATTCCATCGTCAAAGCGCTGCTCTTCCCCGGCCTGGGCTTCGGGATCAACAAAATCCGCTTCGGGTTGGTGGGCGTGTTCCTGCGTCTGACGAATAACTGGAAAGCCCTGGAAAAATTCACCGTGGATGAGTGGCTGCGCAAGTGGGCGGGAGAGAAAGTCTATAAGATGATGTGGGAGCCGCTGATCATCGGAAAATTTAGCGAGCGGTACTACAAACAGGTCAACATGGCCTGGATGTGGGCCCGTCTCAAAGCACGCACCACGCGCCTGGGCACGTTTGAGGGCGGGTTCCAGCACTTCGCCAATCTATTCGCGGACAGGCTGCGGGAAATGGGAGTCGAGATCCGCCTTCAGACACCGGTCACGCTCATCGAGCACTCGGCAGGTTCCAGCGCGGTAACGGTCCGCAGTGAGGCAACCGAGGCATACGACAAGGTTCTGGTCACGCTCTCGCCCGAAGCGACGTCCCGGCTCGTCCCGTCTTTACCCGAAGAGTATCTACACGGATTGAGGAGTTTGAAATCCTTGGGGGCGGTGGTGATCGCCCTGGCGCTCAAGCACCAGCTGTCGGAGGAAGGCTATTACTGGTACAACCTGCCGAAGTCGGCGGGCTTCCCATTCCTGGCGCTGGTGGAGCACACCAACTACGTCCCGGCGGACAAGTTCGGCGGTGACCACATCCTTTACATGGGCGATTACCTGGAACCCGAGCACGAGTTCTTCCGGCTGAGCCAGGAGGAACTACTGGAGCGTTTCCTGCCCACTTTGAAGAAGTTCAACCCAAAATTCGAGCGGGACTGGGTGCGCAAGGCCTGGCTGTTCCGCACGGCGTATGCCCAGCCGGTGCCGCTGGTGAACCATTCACAGAATATCCCGGCCATCGAGACGCCTGTGCAAGGCGTATATTTCGCTTCGATGAGCCAGGTTTACCCCTGGGACCGCGGGACGAATTTTGCGGTGGAGATCGGGCGGCGGGCGGCGAGGTTGATGATGGGTTAGATCGGGTTTATCTGATGCTATGGGATCGATTCGGCCACTCGAATTAAATCATCCAATGAGAGTTGCGACGGCCAGTCGAGGCTATATACTTCTCCACCCTTTCTCCATGTCAAGGTGAAGACGGGGATGTCTGAGTTCCATTCATGCAAATCAAGGTCCCACCCTCCTTTGAATAGAGCCGCGGGTAGACCGTTTATGCTCACTTCTTCTATGGCATCCACTCCCACTATCCTCCTACTCTCACCAAAATAGGGCCAGATCGCCAGTCTAAAAGTAGGTAGTCCTGATCCGATTGTCCCTGGTTCGATAATCTCCCATTCGATGGTCACCAATGCCCAAACAAAGTCAGGGAACTCAGTCACCCTGACAAGGTCAAGGCGGACACTCCCTTCCGGCAGCCAGGCAGGGAGTTGGATCGGATACGGTACCTGGGCTTGCGCCTCTCCCAATGTCATTAATTCTGTCGGCACAGTCCCAGCCGAGCCATCGCCGCCCGGATACTGGTCGGTTTCGATGAAGGTAATCCCGCCGATCTCGCGCAGGATATCTGTAACAAAGGCGCGCACAGACGGCGAGAAGGTCAGCGTGGCAGCAAATACGAGAATCAAGGCAATAAAACCAATGGCAAGAGGGCGGAAAGCAAAGAAACGCGCTTTTACTGCTCCAACCCCCTGCGGAGATTGGGAAATGCGCGCGTAGAGATCTTTTGCAAACCCTTTACTCGGTTTTTGTCGAAATTGTTTCAGGAAATCATCGTTCATCTTCGGTCTCCCATGCAGCGCGCAGTTTGTTCACGCTGCGATTTAAAATGGTGCCCACGTTTGACTCGCTCAGATGTGTCAATCGGGCAATCTTACGGTTGTCCAATTCAGCGCCATATTTATAGGAAATCAGTTCACGCTCTCGGGCGGTTAACTGTGTTAGAAGTCTCGAAAGTTGGGTGAAATCGTGACGGCGCTGGATGGCTTCTTCAACTGACATGGGATCTATCGGAGAGCGTGCATCCTCCAGAGGGAGTTCATGGTGATTCTTGCGAAAGTAATCAGTGGCTACGTTACGAGAAATCGAAAAGAGCCAGGTTGAGAAAGCCCCCAGTTTGCGGCAATAGCGCATCCGGTTACGCCAGGCTTTCTCGAAAGTAACCGCCGTCAAATCTTCTGCGGTTGCGCCATCTCCAACACGATAACGAAAGAAGTTGTAGACGCGAGGCAATTGTTCGGCGTAGATTACATCCCAGTCGGCTTCAGTTGCTTGCATGAATATTCCTTCAAATAAGTCTGTTCGAATGTCCATTCTGCTATATTATACGAAATAGATATAAAAGTATCACACAACAATTGCAGATTGGGTAGAATCTCCCCTGCCCATCCCGATTGACCGGCTCGTCCGCACCCACCGCGAGACCATTGCTCTCGTCGTCGAGCGAGACTGGGTCCGCAAGGCCTGGCTGTTCCGCACGGCCTACGCCCACCCGGTGTCACTAGTGAACCATTTCCGGAATACACCAGCCATCGAGACGCCGGTGGATTGATCGTCATGGGAGAACCTCCTTTTGCTGTCATCACTATACAACAATAGCCAGTCCGGAATAAGCCTTGCTTGAATTAGGAAGTGGCTAATTTATAGGTACACCCCTGGATTGACAAAACCTTCAAAATCGAGAACAATCAGGCGAGCGCTCTAAAAAGGCCAATTCCCATGCCAACCCTGCTCCTCATCCGTCACGGCGAAAACGATACCCTGGTAAAAAATAGAATGCCCGGACGTATCCCCGGTATCCATCTCAACGGACGCCGGCAGAAACAGGCAGCGGAACTCGTCCGCACCTTGAGCATACTACCCATCAAGGCGATCTATTCCAGCCCGCTGGAACGCGCCGTCGAGACCGCCAAACCGCTGGCGCAGACCCTTGGGCTGAGAATCCAACTCCGCCCGGACCTCACTGATACTGATGTCGGCGATTGGGCGGGGCGTTCCTGGAAAGTACTGGGACGCACCAGGCTCTGGAAAGTGATCCAGCAGACCCCGTCGCAATTTCAATTCCCCGGCGGTGAAACCTTCGTTCAGGCCCAGGAGCGGGTTGTCCGCGCCCTGGACGCCATCGAAAGTGCGCATGCAGACGAACTGATCGCCGTGGTCTTTCACGCCGACCCGATCAAACTGGCAGTGGCTCATTATCTCGGCCTGCCGTTGGATAACTTTCAACGACTGACGTCGCACACCGGTTCGGTGACGATCTTGAAAATGGATGGCTCCGCCGTAAAAGGTCCGCCCCTACATCATAATCATTGGCGAAAAGAGCCATTATTCATATTTTAGCGCCTGCACCGGCACCAGCGTGGCAGCCCGTAAAGCCGGGTAAAGGCCGGAGACGAGTCCGATCAGCGTGGCAAACACCAGGGCAAATACCGGCAGCCAGGCCGGGGTGGAGACCGCCACACTGGGCGGCATGCCGCCCTGGCTGGCCGACTGCTGGGCCATGTACACCAGGGCAATCACATTGATGCCCTGTCCCGCCAGCCAACCGATCAGCACCCCGCCCAGGCCTCCAAGGAAGCCAATCCCGGCGGCTTCGCCCAGGAAAATGGAGAGCACGTCCCGGTTGGTCGCACCGACCGCCTTCATCAGGCCGATCTCGCGCGTCCGCTCCAGGATGGCCATCGCCATCGTATTGGCGATCCCGATCGCAGCCACAAGCAGGGCAATAGCCCCCACACCCCCAAAAATGACCTGCAGGACCAGGTAGAAGTTGTTGATCCCCTGCACAAAAGATTGGGGAGTATAGGCCTGAAATCCCATGGCGGTGATCTGGTCATTGACATCCAGCACATGATCCACGCTATCCACTTTGACGATCACCAAGCTATAGCCATCTTTGTTGTAGTTGATCCGGCGTCCCATAGCCCATTCGTTCAGCGCCTTCAACTCGTCCAGCCGCATATAGATGGACCAGTCGGATTCGCCTTGCGTCTGGGCCAGCACCCCGGCC